>JANWKZ010000126.1 GCA_025451115.1 Bacteroidia bacterium
AAACTGTTTACGTACTCGAGATACCCGGCTTTGTAGGTGTTATTACCCCACGCTTCTTTACGGCAGAAGAGAACTGGCGCGAGAAGAAAGTGGTTGCATTGCTTCCAACACAGATCAAGAGCGTGACGCTCAACTCAATTGGTCAGCCCGATTCTTCTTTTACCATCGATGTGAACAGTATGCAGGATTTCTCGATCAAGACGCTGTCGGGTAAGCAGATGGCTCCTTACGATACGGTTGCTGTGCGTCAATATCTTTCTTACTTCATGGCGCTGTATGTAGAGGCATGGGCCACTAACTCAACCGATAAGGAGATCGACTCGGTGAAAAAGGCGAATCATTTTCTCGAGCTAACGATCACGGATATCAATAACAAGAGTGATAAATTCAAGTTCTACCACAAAAAACCGCTGCCTAAAAACGACTTCATTGATGGCGTGAAGGTTCCCTACGATCCGGAGAACGTGTACATGAAATTCAGAGGGGATTCTGAGTTTGCGCGGGTGCAGATCTACACATGGGGCAAGCTTTTCCAGAGCATCGCTTACTTTCGTCCGAAAGGTGTTAAAAAGTAGTTAAAAAAACGGCATAACTTAAAAGTGCAGGTGGTGCTTTACGAGTAACTTTGTTGGGCTAAAGCAGAATTTATGAATTTCATTGTATCCACCACGGTTTTATTGAAGCATCTGAAATCGATCAGCGGCGTTTTAAACTCAAGCAATACCATTCCCATCCTCGACAACTTTTTGTTTGAAGTAAGCCCCGGGAAACTGGTTGTTTCGGCTTCTGACATGGAGACCACGGTGACCACCACTTTAAAGGTGGAAGCGAAGGATTCGGGGAACATCTGTATTCCCGCCAAACCTTTGGTTGATACACTGAGCAATTTCCCTGAGCAGCCTTTGACCTTCTCGATCGATAAGAAAAATTTCGGCGTAAAGATCAGCACCGATAACGGCGAGTACAAACTAACAGGCCACAATCCTGAAGAATATCCCCGCAATCCAAAACTCGAAGGTTCTTCGAGCATCGTGATGAAAACCGATGTAGTGGGCACTGCCATCACAAAAACACTGTTCGCTACCAGCAACGACGATCTTCGCCCTGTAATGTGCGGCGTTTTCTGCCAGTTTGCCGAGAATGACACCATCTTTGTGGCTACCGACGCGCATAAGCTGGTTCGCTACCGCAGGCTTGATTCTAAAGCAACACAAGCAGCTTCTTTCATTATGCCCAAGAAGCCGCTGAACATGCTGAAGAATTTGCTTACTGGCACAGATGATGTGGTAAATATTGAATACAACAAGACAAACGCTTCTTTCACTTTCGGACAAACTACTTTAGTGTGCCGTTTGATAGACGGAAAATATCCGAACTACGAAGCGGTTATCCCTAAAACGAATCCAAACAAGCTTACGGTTGACCGCGCTGCTTTCATGGGCGCCCTGAAACGTGTAAGTGTATTCTCTAATAAAGCCACGCACCAGATCCGCTTAAAAATTACAGGTTCGCAGCTGAGCATTTCGGCCGAAGACCTGGATTTTGCCAACGAAGCGAACGAGCGTTTGACCTGCACTTACGCGGGCGAGGACCTCGAGATCGGGTTCAATTCAAAATTCCTGCTTGATATGCTCTACAACATTGAAGGCGACGAATTACAGGTTGAAATGAGCGCGCCCAACCGAGCCGGTATCATCACGCCCACCAAAAAAGACAATGCCGCCGAAGACGTGTTGATGTTGGTGATGCCTGTGATGCTCAATAACTAAGTAAAGTTAAAGGTCAGAAGTGATAAGTCAGAAGTAGAAAGCTTTTGGCTATTTGCTGATAATGAACTTAAGTACGGAAAGATCTCTTCCCGTCTGGTCTTTTAATTTGAGGAAATAGCTTCCGTTCTGCAGTACAGAAAGATCAAGTTCGTTAGTGGAATTAGGCTGAACGGTGAAGTTTTGTACTTCTGTTCCCAACACCGAATAAATTGTTAGCTGCATAGGTTCCGTGCTCTGCGCGATGATCTCTAATTGCGCTTTATCCGCAACCGGATTAGGGAAGAGGTTGGCATGAACATCTTTGTCGTATTGATATAGTGAAACGGGCCAATAGAAGAGTGTATCGGCAAAGCAGGTGGTGGAACTCGAAGTAATGGCTGCATTCGAGATAGAATCGCTTTCGTAGCGTACAAGAAAAACATCTTCCAAACCGAGGTTCGGGTTGGTGGTGCAGAACCCCTTAGCACTTCCCACCATCACCACCCGGCCAGAGCTTGAATAAATTCCATCCCAACCAAATTCATCGTATTGTAGCCCGGAGGTGTGCACAAAGTCATTTATCCAGGCCATATTTCCCATATAACCTATGGTAAATAAGCCCATGCCTCCAAAACCACCCAGGGCGGTGCCAACAATACAAATATTCCCGTAGCTGATATTGAATATCTTGTTAAAGCTGCAGTACTCGCCCGGTGCGCTAAAGAAACCATAAAAAGGTCCGATCATCGTACCCAGAGCGGTATCCATTCGTGCCAGCAGGGTGATGGTAGAATTGCTATCCTGTAATTCAGTCCTCCCGCAAACAAAAAAACTATTCGCGTCGTAAGGTGTAATGCCCATGTACTCGTCAACATAATGCGGCGGACTCGTTACAAAACTCTCCGAAATGAAATTTCCGTTCGTATCCAATCTCACCACCCAGGCATCGGCAGTGGTATCAATAGCGCCATTCGTATAGTTCAATCCCACAGCGTAAATACTGTTATGCATCCGGCAAACGCTGTTGAATTTCTCATCTTTGGCCCCGCCATAATGTTTGGTCCATAAAGTATCGCCGTTCTTATCAATACGAATAAGATAAGCATCCGCGTTACCGAAGGAATTCGTGTAGCTTTCTCCGCACAAAATATATCCGCCATCGGGCATGGGCGTACTGTTGTAAATAAAATCCCAGTTTTCACCACTCACCGTTTTTTGCCATTGCAAAATGCCGTTCTTGTCAACTTTAAAATACCAGGCATCATATCCGTTGGGTGGATTGAAAGAGTTGCTGTAACCGGCTACAAAACACCCGCTATGTGCAGTAACTTCCACGCTATAAGCCCAATCGTTCTGGCTCCCTCCGTAGGGATACGACCAAAGATGTTTTCCCATACTGTCGGTCTTGATCAGGTAGGCTGAAGTATTTCCCTGCCCGAAGCTGCTGCTTGTGCCTGCGATGATATATTGTTTGCCGGGAATCTCTTTTATGCTGCGGGCCTCATCAAAGTTCTTCCCCCCATAAGTGTAAAAATTCTCTTTATTGGCAATTACCTTGTTGTTCTGCGCGCTTAGGGCAGCAGAGAAGAAAAGCACTATGTAAAGCAATTTACGCATCAGAATTTCTTACTTACACTAAAGAAAAGACCCTGGCCCATGGTTTGTTTGGGCATAAGATAACCCTGCAGGGCGTTGCTACCTACACGAAGATACCAATTTGCCAGGTTATATTCAACAGTCAGTCCGTAACACATTTTGCCATATCCGCCAATGCCAACATGCAGCGTAGTTGCAAGATCTTTGGTGATATTGAATTGTCCTTCTGCAAAAATGTAAGGCTTGTAATTTCCCTGGAACATGTGACGGAAACCATTGGTGAGCGAGAAAAGCCTGCTGAACTTGATGGTGTGCATCAGCAAAAAAGAAGTGGGCAGGTTGGTTGATTTTCGTGCCAGCGTGCTTACAATAAAATTCTGCGCCAGCGAATCCTTCGACAGATTCTTGATCGCGGAATCACTTATCTGGAAGAGATTATCGACCTGTACGCCATTATAAACATAATTGGTATCGCAATTGAGATTGAGCGTTTTGGAGTTCCACTGAATGAAACCGAGATTATTTACCGAAATATAGAATTTGCTTTGCCCTAATTTTCCATTGTAAGGCATATCGGCAAAGAATTCAGCAGAAGCACCGTGACCATTAAAGGCGGCCAATCCCTGTTTGTTTTTGGCCGTGTCGCTTGAGGTAAAGGAGCCATGCATGTTCAGATAGATCTCGGAAGCATCAGCGGCTGTATAAACCGAAGAAGTTCCGGTGTTCACCTGGAAGAGGTTTTGTCCTTTTAAATAAGAGACCGAAAAACCAATACGCGCGGTGGTGTCTATATTATCCCAGATGAGTCCAAGTTTTATTTCCTGGAATTTAAAATGATTGATGGTGGTTCCGCCAATATTGGCGGTCTTTCCCTGGAACATTTTGTTACCGTAAAATACGAGTGAGAAAAAGTCGTCGCTAAAGGTGCTGTTGAAAAATTCTACCTGTTTAAGGCCCGTTAGGAACATGTATTTTTTCTTGTTCTTTAGCCCCCAAAAAGCGGTAACGCCCGCCGCGTACCAGCCACCGGCACGGTTGGCAGCGGTAAGATTTTTTGAAACATTGTCCGTGGTAACGCTATCAAGATGGCCTCCGCGAATGAAGCGCGCCACGAACGAGTTTTGCATGGCGGTAGAGTTGAAATCATATTCGCCGTGCAGGGAAACGCTGCGCCCGTACTTTATGTAATACAGAAAATCGTTGTTGAACTGTGCCGAAACACCGGAAGCAAACAGGATAAAAACAAATACAAGTAGCCCTCTCCTCATTTTCCGATCGTGTAATTGATATCAGCGGTTAACAGAATATCCAGGTTGTAATGACTGTAGAATTTGATCTGGTTGGGCTGCGAGGCCGTGTTGAAAGTGGCCGAGTAGTAAATGTATTTTGCTCTTTGCAGATTATCCATTTTGGTGCGTGTGAGCGGCACGAAAAGCTTGCTTTGCAGTGGGGCGATGACTTTGAAGTTTGCATCGAGAGGTGGCGCCTGGATGGTGTTTGGTGTGCTGAAGAGGATGTCGATGATGTTTTTGTTCTCATCCAGCAGGTAGCCCTGCAGATCGATAGCGAAAGGATAGGAGTTTGTTGCTGTGAGGATGAGTTGGCCGTGGTTGATGTTTTTGAACTGATCGATGTTGCCGAGGTCAAGCGCTACGGTATCGGCCAGGTTGATGTTGCTTGCTGAGAAGTGGAGTGGAATATCGGCGTTGAGATAGGCTTTGAAGCCTGTTCCGTAATATGCAAAATCGTTATTGCCGCTCTGGTTTCCCATGGGATTTAGCTGCGTGCCGAGCGAGTAAGAGAATTTATCGGGCAGAATGCCTAAAAGATCTTTGATGTTGGAGTTGGCATTGTTGAGTGTGAGCGTTTTTGTTGCGGCTGTAACAGGAAGATTGGGACCGTTATTGATCGCTCCATTCACAATAAACGCATTTCCCACCACTGTAGATGTGAGTACGGTTGTTGTGGCGTTTGGTGTGCTCATGGCCGAAAGGTTGTTGATGGTTGCGCGCATGGCCACGCCGAACTCGTTTACAATTTTCAGTTTGATGTCGGCGCTGTTTAGATTGAGCATGCCCGATTGGATGGTATTGAATACGTCGAAGGTGGTTGTATCCGGGCCCACGGTTACGCTTTGGTTGCCAAAATAGCCTACGGCGTATTGGGGGATGATGCTTTGGAAGGTGAAATTAGCTTTAACACTCTGATTAGGGCGCACTGAATCGGGCTGAGCGGTATTTGATACGTTAATAATATAGTTTTGAGAGATTGTGTTGTTTGAATTGTGATTGTTGCCTGTAAAATCAATGTTGTAATTGGTTAGGTCTAAAAAGCATGTTAGTTTTCCCGGATTACTCATAGAACCTGCGGGAATAAGAAAAGTTGTGTCAAGAACAATGTTATTCTTTTTTGCTGATAACAATTGGTAACGATAATCTAAAGGTTGTGTGAATGTATTTTCTATATCTATCTTAACTTTTCCTTGGCGGATAATAGCTTGTTTTAAATTAACCCCGTTTGGAAGATTTATATTAGTTTCTGCAGGTGGATTGCTTGTTTTTTGTTGTGTTGGGGGGGTTTGTGGTTGGGGTTTTGGTTTTTTTGTG
>JANWKZ010000127.1 GCA_025451115.1 Bacteroidia bacterium
AACCTCATCATTCTTCTGGAGTGGGATGATTGCACCCGCGTGACCTGTGAATTTACGGGGCAGGGGGCTGTGCGAAATAAAGGCTTCTTCGGGCTGTGTTAAGTGATGACAGGCAAAACCAAAGAAATAACGTTTGCTATACCCCAAAAGGCCTGCAGATACGTCAACAGCCCTTTTGGTAACCACGGGATACCCGTTGGGGATCTCGTTGGTATTGTATACGAAACCGCGACGGCGGTCGATCATGTCACCAAAGGTTAGTTTGGTCCAATCGAGTGATTTTTGGTGGTAGGTGCCCTGGAGGCCGAATTTTAACGAAAACTCGCGGTTAACGTTCAATTGGTAAGAGTACATAAAGCTGGCATCCAATGTGTTAATAGTGCTATTACCGGCGCGATCGTGAACCACCAAAAGACCGATCCCCCCGGAGAGGTTGTCCACGTGTTGGTCGTAAGATGCGCTGTAAGTGATATAAGTTTTATAGAAGCCGGGCCACTCGTTACGATAGTTGAGACAGAAACGGGGGCAACGGGCTGTACCTGCGAAAGCGGGGTTGAGATATAGAGGATTAGCATAAAACTGAGTGAACTCGGGGTCCTGCGCCTTTAAATCCGCATTCACGAAGACGCTGAGCAACACTACAAGGATGAATGTAATTTTTCTAATCATATATCGGTCAGATATAAAGTTCAATCTACAAATTTAATGTATTTATTTGTTTTTCAAAAAAAAGTTTCGGGCAATATTCTATTAATTATTACGTTTATAGGTTCGAATAGGTTTCACTAAAATATGGAAATGGGCAGAAAAGGGAAGGAAATACTTATAAACTGTGTATTAACGCTGTTTTTCGTTGTTACGTACGCGCAAAACGACAAAAAGGCCTTTACAGGCGCGCCGGTTTATGAGCAGGGTGATGTGGAAAAGATTGTGTGGCAAAAACCCACCGGTTTCCAAAAACAGGGGAAAACCTCGTCTGCGCTCGTTTTTGACGGAGTAAGTCACTTTGCCGACAAAAACTACCTCCCCTATCTCAACCTCAACACACCGTGCAACGCGGGTGTGAAAATGGAGCCGGTGATCGAAGCCGTGGAAGTAGCCATGCTCGATGGCGAAGAAGAGAAATGTGTGAACAGGATCTATCTCACCAATAAGTTCGAGATCAACGAAACGCAATTGCTATACGCCAACAAAGTTCCCACCAGTTATTCAAAACTGGTTCCTTTACGATTGAACAATGGCAAGATCGAGAAACTCATCTCCTACCGTCTGCAATGGAAGCCCACCAACGAAGTGATCTCCGCAAACCGCGAGAACGCTTCCGCGCTTTTTGTGAACTCTTCTGTACTGGCAAGCGGCAAATGGTACAAGATCGCAACCACCGATAACGGTATCTATAAGATAGATCGCAACTTTTTGCAGAACATGGGCATCAATGTTTCTTCGATCGATCCGCGCAACATACAGATCTACGGGAATGGCGGCGAGATGCTGACCGAATTCAACGGTAATTTCCATTACGACGATCTGAACGAGAACGCCATTTACGTGCAGGGTGAATCAGACGGCGTGTTCAACAACAATGATTATATCCTCTTCTACGGACAATCACCACACAAATGGAAATACAATCCCGGCAACAGCGTTTGTATGCGCTATAGTCGCCAGAAACATTTTTATTCCGACACAGTTTTTTATTTTCTGACAGTTGGAACCGCTCCCGGAAAACGCGTTCAGCAACAGGCGTCTTCAGCACTTACACCCAATTACACGAGCACAGGTTTCGACGAGTGCCAGGCGCATGAAGTAGATGGGGCCAACCTTGTGAAATCGGGTCGCGAGATGTATGGCGAGAATTTCGAGAACACTTCGCAATACAGTTTTGGATTTAATTTCCCGAACCTGCAGAATGATTCGGTATGGATCAAAACAAGTATTTTAGGTCGTCGTGTGGATCCGGGTACGGGTGTTCCACCCGGCGCTTTTGACGTGAGTTATCCCGGTGGCAGCTACCAGGTGAATTTTCCGGTTACCTGCTCGGATTACGATTGCGATATCGGTAAAGAAACTTCGGGTTGCTCATCAAAATCCTTCGTTTACGGAGGAAGTTCTTCTGTGATCAGCGTTACTGTGAACAGGACCTACGCCGATGAAACTGGATGGATGAACTATGTGTGGGTAGCCGCGCGCCGATCTCCCATCATTACTTCTAACCAAATGCCCTTCATGGATTACCGTACGGTGGCCGCGGGCAATATTTCGCAATTCAACATATCAGGTAATGCGAACGTAAAGATCTGGGATGTTACCAATGGAATTACAGTTACCGAACAACAAACCTCTTACTCGGGTGGCGTGCATTCTTTTGTTCTTCCTACCGATACGCTGCACAAGTTCATCGCTTTTGACGGAAGCGCCTACAAGACCCCGGCCTACTCGGCGCAGGTGGCCAACCAGGACCTCCACTCTATTCAACCCGTAGATTATGTTATCGTAACGCATCCCTACTTCCTGGGCCAGGCGCAACAATTGGCCGATCTTCACAGCAAGTATGAAAAATATACTTACGCGATAGTTACTCCACAACAGGTTTATAACGAATTCTCATCCGGTGCGCAGGACATAACCGCTATCCGTTTGTTCATGCGTATGCTCTACAAACGCGCTATGGGTGTGAATGGCCCCAGGCATTTACTTCTTTATGGAGACGGATCCTATCTCTATAAGGATCCCAGTTTGCAAACCAACAGCAACCTGGTTCCAACATTCCAGACAGTCAATTCGGGAAGCTTCATCTCTTCGAAATGCGGTGATGATTTTTATGGCTTACTCGACGATGCGGAAGGCCAGATCGACTGCTGCGGAAACCCCGATGGGATCATGGACATTGGCGTTGGACGTTTACCGGTTCGTAATACGGCCGAAGCGGATGTTGTGCTGAACAAAATACTGCAGTATTACGACAGGAAGATACCTGCTTCATCCTGCTGCGACGGAGTGAGTGCCAACGCCGAGGATTGGCGCAACTGGATCTGTTTGATAGCCGACGATCCAAACCCGGGTGGACAATGGGAAACGACATTCCTTTCGCAGTCTGAAAGTTTCGCTGCTTCCATAGCTACGAACAACAACCGTTACAATATTGATAAGATCTATGAAGACGCTTACAAAGTTGTTTCTGTTCCGGGAGGAAGGCGTTACCCGGATGTGGTAACCGCGATCAACAACCGAGTATCACGTGGAGCACTTATCATCGGTTATTCAGGTCACGGGGGTGAACTTGGTTTATCGCACGAAGAGATCATCACCGTGAACCAGATCAAGGAATGGAACAACATCAATAATCTTCCTTTGTTCTTTACCGCCACTTGCGAGTTCAGTCGTTTTGATGATCCTACACGTACCTCGGCCGGTGAGTACATTATTTTAAACAGCCAGGGTGGCGGCATCGGTTTGTTCACCACTACGCGACTTGCTTTTGCAAGCGATGGTATTTCATTGGGAAGTGTTTTCTATCCCGCCGCCGTAAAGAAATTAAGCAACGGAAAATACCCGGCTTTGGGTGATATCATCAAGAAAACAAAGCAATCGCAACCCAATTACCTGCACTTTGCTTTATTGGGAGATCCGGCGCTTACACTCTCTTATCCGAAAGAAGATATTAAAACCTTCCAGGTTAATTCGCACGTAACTGTTACCGGTACAGCGGATACTATTTCTGCTCTTGGAAAAGTTACTGTTACAGGTTTTATTGCCGATACACTGGGAAATAAGGTTACCACCTTTAACGGTAATCTATACACTACTATTTTTGATAAACCGCTTTTGCTGTATACACTGAATAACAGTGGGAATACTAATGCTATTTTACCCTTCAAACAACAGAAGAACGCTTTATACCGCGGTAAAACATCTGTGGTGAACGGAGATTTCCAATACACTTTCGTAGTACCTAAAGACATTTATTACAATTACGGATTGGGTAAAATAAGTTATTACGCACAAGCCGATACTACCGACGCGGGCGGATATTATTCGCAACTGATGGTGGGCGGCACCAGCAGCAATCCTGTAAATGATAATGTAGGCCCCAGTGTGCGGCTGTTCATGAACAACAGTCAGTTCGTTCCCGGCGGAATTACCAGCGAGAGTCCCTATATCTACGCAGAAATAAGCGACACATCCGGAGTTAATACAACCGGCAACGGCTTAGGCCACGACATCGTGGCTACCATCGACGCGAATACCGCCAAGCCTTATGTGCTCAACGATTATTACCAGGCCGACCTGAACAAATACCAATCGGGAAAAATAAAATACCAGGTAAACAGCCTGAGCGAAGGCACGCACCATGTCAACATAAAAGTGTGGGACATTCTCAACAACTCAAGTACCGCGGCCACTGATTTTGTGGTGGCTAAATCTGCAGATGTTGCGCTGGCGCATGTGCTCAATTATCCGAATCCATTCTCTACCAATACGCAGTTCTTTGTTGAGCATAACCAGAACTGCGATTACCTGGATGTGCAGGTGCAGGTATTTACAATAACCGGCAAAATTGTAAAAACACTGCAACAAACCGTTTACAACGAAGGCTTTCGTACAGAGGGAATTGCGTGGGACGGGCGAGACGATTTTGGCGATAAACTTGCAAAAGGTGTATATATATACAAAGTAACCGTTAAGAACAGCCAGGGCAATAAAGCCGACAAGATAGAAAAACTGGTTATTTTAAATTAATTTTTTAAATTCGTAAGCTCTTTTGCGATGAAAAAAGGAATCGTTTTTACTTTATTAGGTCTTACCGCCGTTTCCGGGGTGTTTGCCCAATCCTCCAATATCAATTACAATAAAGGAGGTATCAATACGGTTACAACGGCGGTTCCATTCCTTTTGATCACACCTGACTCCCGGGGTGGCGCTATGGGTGATTGTGGGGTAGCAGGCTCTCCGGATGCCAACTCCATGCACTGGAACCCCGCCAAATACGCGATGGCCGACAGGGATTTTGGACTTTCCATGTCATACACTCCCTGGTTAAGGCAATTGGTTCCGGATATAAGTCTTTCTTACCTTGCGGGTTACAAGCGTCTCAATAAGCTGTCAACCGTGGCCGGATCACTGCGTTATTTCACTTTAGGAAGCATTCAATTCACCGATATCAATGGTGGTAATATAGGAACCTATAAACCGGCAGAGATCGCTGTTGACGCAGGATATAGCCAAAAACTGGGCCCAAATTTTTCTGCGGGATTAGCGATGCGCTATATTTACTCAAACCTCACTAACAGCATTCCTTTACCAAACGGTACCTCTACACATCCCGGCACTTCTTTCGCGGTAGATGTGGCCATGTATTACCTCAACAAAAAAATAGAGATCGAAGGCAGGAAAGCCGAAGTGAGCGGCGGGCTCAATATCTCTAACGTGGGCGCCAAGATCTCTTATACCGATAATGCTACAGCGCAATCAAAAGATTTTATTCCGATCCAGATGCGTTTAGGCGGCGGATTGAAAATGCACCTTGACGAAACGAACACCGTTACTTTCCTTGTTGATCTTACAAAATTACTTGTCCCTACTCCTCCTGTTTACGCGATCGACCCGGCTACCGGCCAGAAGATCCAGGATGCCGATGGTAATTTCGTGATCGAATCCGGTAAAGATCCTTACCGCAGCATTACATCCGGTATGCTGGGTTCCTTTAATGATGCGCCGGGTGGTGCTAAAGAAGAACTGAAAGAGATCAATGAGGGTGTTGGTATGGAATACTGGTACGATAACCTGGTTTCTTTCCGTATGGGTTATTTCCGCGAGGACAAAACAAAAGGTAACCGTCAGTACCTCACTTTTGGTTTAGGTATTAAATACAGCGTATTCGCCATTGATATGGCTTATCTTGTTCCTTTAACGCAACGCAACCCGCTGCAGAACACACTGCGCTTTACTTTAGGTTTTGATTTTGCCAAGGCGAAAAAAGACGGAGACTCATCCGCTAACGAGAAACCTCACTAATCTCTCTCATTCCATTTAAAGGCCTTTACCTCTAGACCCGCTAATGACAAGGCGCGGTTGGTGACTGTTTTGGCAAGCTCTTCGAAATTCTTTGGTTTGCTGTAAAAAGAGGGGGACGCCGGACAAATGATACCGCCAGCCAAAGTAACCGTCTCCATGTTCTTGATGTGAATGTAATTGAGCGGGGTGTCGCGTGTAAGTAAAATGAGTTTTCTTCTTTCTTTCAGCATCACATCTGCCGCACGCGTGATCAGATCATTACTGACTCCTGTTGCGATCCTTCCTAAAGTTCCCATACTACAAGGGCAAACGATGAGCGCAGAATAAGAAGAAGAACCGGAGGCGAAAGGTGCGTTGAAATCGCTTTTGCCGAAAAAAGTGAAAGGATATTTTTTATAGTTCTTGTTGCCCAGCTCAAATTCCCAAACCTCTTTGGCATTATCGCTCATCACAACGGCCACATTCTTTACCTGCGACTTACACGCAAGCAAAGTATCAAATAGTACTTTGGCGTATACCGCGCCACTGGCGCCTGTTACCGCAACGGATATGTTAAGTTTACTGGGCATTCTCGGCTGCTTTTACGGGCAATTTATAATTGAGCGACAAAATTAAGAGATTATTGTAAAGTCCCTGGTTCATTAAATTATATGGAAATTGTCCGAGGTAAGCGTTCCCGTAAAAGGGTCGGAAGGAAAGGACCGAATATTCTGAGCGGAGATTGAGTAATACATTATCGGTAAGCTTAAAGCCTAAACCAAGATACGCGCTTACATCGTAATTTTTGGGGAGAAAATTATTGTAATACCCGTTCTGGTTTTGTTCCGACCAGGCAATAAGATAAGCGAAGGCCGCACCGAACTCAGCTTTGAATCTTTTGTAATTCACTTTAAATCCCATGGGGACTTCCACATAATTAAGTCGCAAAAGATAGAACTCGAGCGTTCCGTTGGCGATAGAGGCAGAGTCGTTCTGGTAATTCTTGCGCGCACCTTTTTGAAGAAAGGTTATCGCGAATTCAGCTTCCATTATCTTAGAGAATTTACGGTTTATACCCACGCCCGCAAAATAACCCATCTTGTTATAGCCTCCATACGTATCGCCATCAACCTGCGAGCCCACAAATCCACCGGAAAATACAGGACGGAACGATTCTGCTTCCTGCGCGAAATTTAAAATGGAAAGGAAAAGAAAAATTAGAAGTAAAAAGCGTTTCATGTTAGCCCGCCATTATTTTTTTAGTAGCGGAGAGGAATTGAATGGTTTCCTCAGCAATGCGTTTGGGAGAGAGTCCAACTTCTTCATAGAGCTCGCTTGGTTCGCCGTGTTCGATGAACTCATCGGGAACACCGAGACGTTTTACCTGTGCATTATAACTGTTATCGGCCATGAACTCAAGCACCGCGCTGCCAAAACCGCCCTGGATACAACCGTCTTCTACGGTTATTACTTTTTTATGTGAAGCGAATACCTGGTGCAATAATTCTTCATCCAGCGGTTTCACAAAACGCATATCGTAATGCGCCGCGTCGATCTTATTATCTGCGAGTTGCTGGATAGCTTTGGTTACGTTGTTGCCAATATGACCAATGGTAAGAATGGCCACATCTTTTCCGTCCTTCACTTTTCGGCCTTTTCCAATTTGAATTTCTTCGAAAGGAGTTTTCCATTCTACCATCACGCCATTTCCACGTGGGTAACGGATGCTGAAAGGCACTGCGTTCTTTTCCAGTTGAGCGGTGTACATCATGTTGCGCAGTTCCTGTTCATTCATTGGCGAAGCAACAACCATGTTAGGTATGCAGCGGAAAAAAGCCAGGTCAAAAGTACCATGGTGCGTAGGACCATCAGCTCCTACAAGCCCCCCCCTATCGAGGCAAAAGATCACGTGCAGGTTTTGCAAGGCTACGTCATGAATCACCTGGTCGTATGCGCGCTGCATGAAGGAAGAGTAAATATTACAGAAAGGAATTAATCCCTGTGTTGCAAGTCCGGCCGAGAAAGTTACGGCGTGTTGTTCGGCAATTCCCACATCAAATGCACGATGCGGCATGGCCTTCATCATAATGTTTAGCGAAGAGCCGCTGGGCATAGCGGGTGTAATGCCCATTATTTTTTTGTTCTGCTCAGCGAGTTCAACTATTGTATAACCGAACACGTCCTGGTATTTAGGAGGCTGCGGTTCTTTGGGCGTAACTTTTACGATCTCGCCGGTGTCTTTATTGAACAGGCCGGGCGCGTGCCAGATCGTTTCGTTACCTTCTTCAGAGAATTTGTATCCTTTTCCTTTTTTGGTAAGTACGTGCAGAATTTTCGGACCGGGAATATCTTTCAGATCTTTCATCACCTGTACCAAACGCGTTACGTCATGACCATCTATCGGACCAAAATAACGGAACTTCAACGACTCAAACATATTGCTTTGTTTGAGTAAAGATGTTTTAAGCGCAAGCTGCACTTTGGAAACGATCTGACGGGCGTTGTTACCGAAATTGCTGAGCTTTCCTAATTGCTTCCACACTTCGTCTTTTACGTTGTTGTAAGTATGAGAGGTGGTTATATCCGTTAAATATTCTTTAAGCGCGCCCACATTAGGGTCGATGCTCATGCAATTGTCGTTGAGCACAACTAATAAATTCGTATGCAATGAACCTGCGTGGTTCAATCCTTCAAAGGCTAAGCCTGCGGTCATGGCGCCGTCGCCGATAACAGCAATGTGGTGTTTATCTTTTTGATTGAGGTAATCAGAAGCAACCGCCATACCCAGTGCGGCAGAAATAGAAGTAGAAGAATGTCCTACTCCAAAAGTATCGTATTCACTTTCGCTGCGCTTTGGGAAGCCGCTGAGGCCTTTGTATTTGCGATTGGTGTGAAAATTATCGCGTCGACCGGTAAGGATCTTGTGTCCATAAGCCTGGTGACCTACGTCCCAAACCAATTGATCAACCGGCGTATTAAAAACGTGATGTAATGCAACGGTGAGCTCTACAACGCCCAAAGAAGCGCCGAAGTGGCCGCCTTTTACCGAAACGAGATCAATGATGTATTGACGGAGCTCGTTACAGAGCTGCTCGATCTCCAGTTCAGTGAGGTTTTTAAGGTCTGCGGGGCTGTTTACCCGGGCCAGTAAGGGGCCGGGAACGAAGCCATCACCTTTCACAATTTGCATAGTTCAAAGGTACGAATTATCGAACAAACGAAATAATGGCTAAACTAGTACTAACCAACAGGTTTCTTAACAGTTTTTAGGATTCCGGAAAAGAAAACAGCCCTCCGGGGAGGGCTGTTTTCAAGGTATTTAGTGATTAACGACAAACTTGCCTGTATAATTCTTACTTCCGATACTTAAATGATAGAAATACAGACCTGCACTATAAGAAGAAACATTTACGCCCACATTACCTGTAAACTCACCACTGATCATTTGTTTACCCGAAATGTCGAAGATCTCCAGTTTTCCTTTTTCAGTCAAGCCATCCATTTTAAAATGAATAGCATCACTGGCAGGGTTCGGAAAAATCGATAATTTTTCATTTCCCCCTTCAATGGCAGTAACCGCCGTTGTATTTGCATTCCCCACAAACATTCCGTTTCCAAAAGAGCTCACCCAAACCTCGGATGTTTTGTATGGATTATAGAACACACGCACCGGGTGACGAAAAGGATAGCTTGGCACCTGCGTGAAAGAAGGCGAACCACTTGTAGCATTGCTGCTGTACCACAAACCATCGGTTTCGGTGGTATAATACAATTCGTTGGCATTCGTTGGATGGATCGTAACTGAATTCACTCGGTAAGAACTCGAGATCTGCGTCCAGTTAACGCCTTTATTTGTGGTCTTGTAAATTCCACCTGTTCCGGCAGGCACGTTGGCCCAACCACTGAAAACAGAAGCATACCAGGTGCTTTGCGTAGCGTCGTTCGGATCAATGGTAACATCTTTGGTCCAGTAGCGCATGCCGGTGTGACTACGATCATACCACGTGGTGGTATTTACATCGTAATAATAAACTCCCGAGCTGTCGGTAAAATTACTTCCGCTGGTAGGTTTTCGGGCAGAGAAACTCACTACAAGATCGCCGTTATTCAGAACATTGATATTAAAAGCATGACCGTTACTCCGTGGAGGTTTTGCCAGTTTGGTCCAGGTGCTACCCGTGCCGGCGCTTAAATTATTTGTTACCCAAATTCCACCTACGTTGGTGCTTCCGTGCGCTACTGCAGCATACATACGGTTGGCGTTGGAAGGATCGAGCGCCACCCACATCACCACTTTTCCGAAACTATGGAGTACTGAAAAAGAAGCTCCGTTATTGGTAGAATAATAAACGTTTCCGGTCCCGGGATTTATCTGCGTATCAAAAATTCTAGTGCTTTGGTACATATCGTGTACGGTGGCTGTGGCTGCATATAAATTCCCTGTGTTCGCGTCTCTTACCATACGGTACACGCTGTTCTGCGCAGTAAGGTTGGGGATAAAATTCCAGCTCTTTCCGCTATCCTGGCTCATTACGCCGCTGATATCAGAGAAAGGCGCGTACAAATTCGTAGCACTGGTCCACATCACCTGCCAATTGGTTGTGTTCTCCAATCCCACACCATCATAATACTTAGAAGCCGGTGTATTAGAACCCGCCGGATTTTGATCGGCAACATTCACATATTGCTGGTGCCAGCCGGTTCCCGCATCCGTTGTTGCATGCACAAAACCAAAATCACTGATCATAGCGATCTTCGAACTATTAGGGCAAACCGAAAAACCAAAAGGCGCTTCGGCCCAACCCCAATTGTGAGGTCCGCCTTGTCCACATGAGCCAGTAATGATATTCTGGTTGCTTGCCGTATTAAAAACATGTGCCCAGTTAGTAGAGAAAGTAGCGCGCATTACAATCGGTGTTCCGCCTGAGCTGGCTCCTGACATGTACATGGTGTCAATATCATTTTGGGCCATACCCACTATCATAGGATAATCATTAGCAGGTGTGAATCCTCCATTCTTTGCCGCCCAGGTTCCACTGGCATTATCCATTGTATAAGCCGCTTTCGCGATGCTGTAATCAAAACCTGCCTGTAATCCGGCAAACACATCTCCGATATCGGCGGTGAGTGCGAGAAAACGCACCGTGCTTCCTTCACGTGCACCCACGAAAGAAAGGATCACTTCATTGGCACCAAACCCGGTTGCGGTCATCGTACTGAAATTAGTTCCGCCGTTGGTAGAGTAAATAATGCCGTCATTGGTACCGATGTAAATATTGTTTCCGTCGAAATACACACCGCCAATATGATTTCCGGTGTTATTGTCGAGGTTGGTATGGATCTGCGTAAAAGAAGTTCCTCCGTTGCTTGAAAAATAAATAGTTCCATAATCCGCCAACACAATACGGTTCCCGTTATTGTAATCCACATGCATTTTCTCAGGATAACCCGGAAACCCGCCATAAGGATCACCACTCAACACAGTCCACGTAACCCCACCGTCGGTAGACTTCATAGGCCTTGTATAATCGTAACCGTTCTGACTGGTGTAATCAACAGCATACAAAAGTCCCGCCGTTGAAGTAAAGTTTACCCTACTATCATGGCCTCCCTGTAACTGAAGAAAATTCACTTCATCCCAGGTTTGTCCGCCATTGGTGGTGTGAAAGAGCTCGCTCATATCACAGGCCACGAACATTTCGTTGTGATTGGCCGGGTTGATGGATGGTGAAAAGAGCGCTCCTCCCCCCCCTATTCCGCGGCTCTGCCAGGAAGTGGGGGCCTGGGCGTCAATATTTAGTACAAGCAAGGTAAACGCGCTGAAGAATAAAAGATTTTTCATGTTTTGATTGTTTAGGGTGATTCAACTTTGTTGTACTTCACTCGCTTAATTGGCAAGGCGTAAATTGTAAACTAAAGTAATACAATTTTTTATACTGCAAAATGCCCTGGTTTGGGGTTCAATTCCTGTTCACAAATTACCCTTTTTTAAATCAAAATAACCCTTATTTTAGCACCTCCATTTTTAAACAATAATTTAATCAAAATATGAAAGTATCAGTAATAGGAGCCGGCAACGTAGGTGCAACCTGTGCCGACGCGATGGCGCACCGCCGCGTGGCCAGCGAGATCGTATTGTTAGACATCCGCGAGAACTTCGCCGAAGGAAAAGCATTGGATATGATGCAAACAGCCACCCTCAACATGTTCAATAGCCGCGTTGTGGGCAGCACCAACGATTATACAAAAACAGCCAATAGCGACGTAGTGGTTATCACCAGCGGCGTGCCCCGCAAACCCGGCATGACCCGCGAGGAATTGATCGGCATCAACGCCGGGATCGTAAAAGGCGTTACCGAGAACGTTTTAAAACACTCTCCCAACGCGGTGATCGTGGTAGTAAGTAATCCGATGGATACCATGACCTACCTGGCACTGAAAGAAAGCAAATTACCAAAACAACGCATCATCGGTATGGGTGGAATTTTAGATAGCGCTCGCTTCAAATGCTATTTGTCGCTTGCCCTCAACGCTTCTGCCAATGATATTGAAGGAATGGTAATTGGCGGTCATGGTGATACAACTATGATCCCTTTAACACGTTTAGCTTCTTACAAAGGAGTTCCTGTTTCTCAATTCTTAGCTGCTGATGCTTTGAAAAAAGTATCTGCCGATACAATGGTTGGTGGCGCAACGCTTACCGGCATGTTAGGAACCTCTGCATGGTATGCTCCCGGAGCGGCCGTTAGCGCATTAGTTGACAGCATTGTTAACGACCAGAAACGTCTCTTCTCCTGCTGCGTAGCACTGGATGGCGAGTATGGACAAAAAGATATCTGCTTAGGTGTTCCTGTTATCATTGGCAAAAACGGCTGGGAAAAGATCGTTGACGTAAAACTGAACGACGAAGAAAAAGCCCTGTTCGCGAAGAGCGCCGAAGCAGTGCGCAACATGAATAGCGTATTGGCTTCCACCAAAGTATAAGATATGTAAGTAAAAGTTCAAAACCCCATTTTTCTAAAATGGGGTTTTTTATTATATTGCTTTACCAAACAAAGACAAGAATGAAAAGAATTTACCTTGCCGCTTTATTTTTAGCGCCATTTGCACTTTTTTCGCAATTAAGCGTAACACCCAATAGCTCTGCCACCACCCTGGCGCAGACCATAGCAGGCAGTGGAGTGTCGGTTAGCAACGCCGCTTTAAACTGTGGGCCAAACGCCTCCGGCACATTTTCCTATAGCGGAACTAACCTGGGTATGACAGGAGGTATCATTCTTACCACCGGTGCTGCCGTTGACGCCAGCAATCCCGGAAGTTATTTCTGCAGCGTACAGAATGGAAATACATTTAGCGATCCTGATCTGATGAATATTGACGCCAATGCCACGAACGATGTTTGCATTCTTGAATTTGATTTCGTT
>JANWKZ010000128.1 GCA_025451115.1 Bacteroidia bacterium
AGGATGAGCGTTAGCGCGCCGCATATCCCTAATAAGATGCCGCCCGTCTTAAGAATGGTAATTCGCTCTTTGAAAACCACCAGGGCTATCAACGTTACCACGATCGGGTTGGAGGTCATGATAATAGCCGAGTTGATAGGATACGTAAGGTTTAGCCCAAAAATAAAGCAGAGCTGGTTACAGGCAACGCCAAAGATGGCGAGCAACAACAATTTCAAATGATCACCCTTTATGGGTTTTTCCTTAGGAAGAAAAATGGAGACGGACCAGAAAAGCAATCCCGCTCCTAAAACACGAAGCAGCACAAGGGCGCCGGGGCCAATGTAATTTGGCATGAGGTCCTTAGCCATGGAATAGTTGAGGGCGTAAATTACCTGCGCGGCAAAGAGGGCAAGATGGGCTTTCAGGGAGGAGCTCATTAAAGGTTTGAAGGTAACATTTATTCGGCTTCCAAAGCAGCCGTTCCGGGTTTAGGTTGTTCCGGGTTCCTTGTTTGGTTGTTTCGTGTTCAGCTGTTTTCAGTACTATTCAGGATATAGAACAAAACATGGAACTTGAAACACGGAACATATAAACGGCTGTTTGCAATTTCGTACCTTTGAAACATGCAGGCCGTCGACCAATTGAACCGCGCCATCGAATTCAGCTTCCCTCCACAGAGGATCGTTTCGCTGGTTCCCTCGCAAAGCGAGCTGCTCTGGCATCTCGGTTTACAGAAAGAACTGGCGGGCATTACCAAGTTCTGCATCCATCCCGACGAGATGTTCCGAAACGTGATCCGCGTAGGCGGCACCAAGGAGATCAAGTTTGATGTACTTGAAAAACTGCAGCCCGACCTGATCATTGCCAATAAGGAAGAGAACGAACAGGAGCAGATCGAGGAGCTTTGCAAATTATATCCCGTTTGGATAAGCGACATTCAAACGCTTGCCGATGCTTACAACATGATGCTGGGCGTAGGAGAGATCACAGGAAGGCAGTCGCAGGCCGAAGGACTGGTACACGCCATTAAGGAGCGGCATGCCGGATTTAAAATTGAAAACCTTAAATGGAAAATTGAAAACAGGTCGGTTGCTTATTTGATCTGGAAGAATCCCTACATGGCTGCCGGCAAAAAAACCTTCATCGACCATTTGCTGATGGAATGTGGTTTTACGAATGTTTTTTCCAATGAAAAAAGCCGATATCCTGAAGTAAGCACACAAATGTTAATTGAGAAAAAACCGGAATTCATCTTTCTTTCATCAGAGCCCTATCCTTTCAAAAACAAACACATCGAAGAGTTGAGAACACATTTACCTTCCTCAAAGATCATTCTTGTAGATGGTGAGATGTTCTCGTGGTATGGCAGCCGGCTGCTGCATGCCTTCGATTATTTTACTACGCTATTGGCCCGCCTTTGATGGGCAACCCGCACAACATCCCCCTGTTCAGCGGCATAACGCTTCGCGTTTTGCCTGAACGGTGCCCCTTCGACGGGGGAATAGCTTATTCTTTTTTTTGAACCCTATTCTAAAAGACGAGCTGTTGTACCGCGATCGGGTTTAGAAATAATACAGAAATTAACGGGAACCATTCCCCCTTCGAAGGGGGATTTTTGCGCCGCGCACAAAGTGCAAGGCAGGCAAACAGGGGGATGCTGTCGGGTGGCGGTTATTTGTAGATCAGTATCTCCTTCTTCCCATTCTTCATATACCCGCGATACATACCGGGTGTATTAAATGGCATGGTAATATTTCCTTTCACGTCCATGGCGATGAGGCCGCCTTCGCCTTTCAGCTCGACTAATTTTTTCATTACTACTTCTTCGGCAGCTTTCTCCACACTCAGGCCTTTGTATTCCATCAGTGAAGAAACATCATAGGCTACCACGCTACGGATAAAAAATTCTCCGTGACCGGTACAGCTTACTCCGCAAGTTTTATTGTTAGCGTAAGTGCCAGCCCCTATAATAGGTGAATCCCCTACTCTTCCGTATTTCTTGTTGGTCATGCCGCCGGTAGATGTGGCCGCTGCTAAATTTCCATTCTTATCGAGGGCCACAGCTCCCACGGTACCGAATTTTTTATCCTTCAGGTCATTCGCTGATGTGGAGCCATGGTCGAGTACCGACTGCTCGGTATCTTTTACCTTCTGCAATTGATCCCAGCGCTTCTGGTCAAAGAAGTAAGCTGTATCGGCAAACTCGCAGCCGCAGGTCCTTGCGAATTCCTCTGCGCCTTTTCCAACCATCATAACGTGTTGCGACTTCTCCATCACGCAACGCGCCGCAGTAATTGGATTCTTAATGGTACGTACCCCGGCTACAGCGCCTGCCATTAAATTCTTGCCGTCCATAATAGAAGCATCCATTTCATTTTTGCCGTCGGCACTGAACACAGAGCCTTTGCCCGCGTTAAAGTGCGGATCATCTTCCAATACCTTAATAGCTTCCACTACGGCTTCTACACTAGATCCGCCTTTTTCTAAAACGGCATAACCCGCCTCAAGCGCGCGGTCGAGACCCCCCTGGTAAGCTTTCTCCAGTTCGGGCGTCATGTTCTCTTTTAAAATGGTTCCGGCGCCGCCGTGTATCACTATGGCAAATTGTTCTTTCATGGAATTGGCTTTTTCAGGTTCCGTACCTTTTTTGTCCTGTGAGCAGGCAGCAAACAATATTACTAAAAAGAAGAGTTTTTTCATTGCAAACAAAGAAATTATAAGTCAAATGTAACAATTCGCCAAAGCTTTATATAATTCAGAACTTTACCTGGAAGTAAAACTTGAATTCGGTCTCGTCGACCTTATCATCCTTCCGGGGAAACTCCTTGACGCTAAGACCCAGGGTTACAAGATCATTACGCAGATCTTTAAATGTATAACCCTGTTCAAATTCTGATTCCGAAAAGTCTAGTACACCACAAACCTCATTACTGCCAAAAAGTACATCCCGCATCTTTCCTTTGAACCATTTTTTATTCTTTGTCTTAAACATCAGGTCAGCCAGTTTAAGCACAGGTCCCATGTAATTCTTAAGAAAAACGTCCTCCATATAGGTGATCCCCTGCTGGGTGCTTCTTTGCTCGATCAGGTGAAAAGGATAATTATTGCTCTCGAACAGGGGGTCGTAGTAATATTCGGGGGTACCACGCAGATCCCCGTCGAAACTATAATCCAGCGGCATAACGAAAACACTTTTGTTCAGCAGTTCGAACCATTGATCGCATTTACCTTCTATAGTGGGTTTCTGCAAGATCACCTTCTCATAAGGTTGATTATCGTATTCCAGTCGGGTGGTCCTGATCTTAAAATAAGAGTCGCCGGTCTGCTCCTTCACCGGCTTGAACTGCTTATCAACCGGGACAAACACTTTGGCCGGAAATTCGAGAGCGAACACCAGGTTATCGAAAGTAATATTCACATCTCCGTAAAAAAGCAACATTTGTATATCATGATAGCTTCTGAACTGACCTCCATAGTCACGAAAGAAATCGCTGGTCGCTGCCTCCGGTGAATCCTTCTCGGCACGGGTCTTCAGGAAATATCGATATAACTCACTATAATAGGCCAACTTATACTGGGTCTTTTCATTGTACAGATTTTTCTTATCATACACCGGCGGGTTCTTTTTATAGTACTGGTCGATCTGTAAGCGGATCTTTTTATAATCTTCTACAGTTAGTATCTGCTTTCCGAAATCCAACTGGTACTTGTATTTGACGAACTTATTGAACGCGATCTCATCCCCGGTAAAGCGTGTAAGATTATCCAGTAACTGATTCTCTTCCTCCACAAAATGGGTCTGCATCATCACAATAAAAATATGCTCGGGGTTAAGGGCAGAGAAATCGTTCGGGCTGTCAATATCTTTGAACTTCGAAGCAAATGTCTCACGCACGCCATTCAAACTTATCTCGTATTGGGCTTTACTTTTATGACAAGGTGTAATATCGATACCATATGCAGGCTTGGCTTTTAAGAAGATCTTAAGCGGTCTGTAGGTTACAAGTTTCCCGGAGAGCTCTTTATCGGTGTTAGGCGGAAAGCTGTAAGCAAAGAAGGTGTTTTTGATATTCGAGTCGATAAGGAAAAGACCGGTTCCCTTTAAAGAGGACGTATTTACAAAGGAACTCAGCAGGTTTATGAACTTGTAATCGGTAGGTGTAGAATAATCGCAATAACAATTGCTTTTCTTTTTGATATCCAGCTTATCCGAATCGATGAGTTTGCCGGCCGCGTACTTCTCCTTGCTTACCTGGTTTCCTTTCTCATCATAAACGATGAATTCACCATTCTTTTCGCCTCCTGAATAGTTTTGCTTGAAATTGATCTTGCCATTGGGAAAATAGCCGATCACCTCGCCGTCAGGCTTATAATCGATCCGTTTGATCTTTACTTTCAGTTGTTTGTTCTCGTAGTACTGTTCCTCCTCCTCTTCTTTCTTATGCGCCTTATTGAAGCTGACGTGGGTGATGCGCTGTACTTCACCGGTTGGATAATAATAACTGAATATATAGAAATACTCCTCGGTCTTTTTCCGGCGGCCCGTTTCTTTTACCTGGGTAGAGTTAGGATAATAACCCGTTACCTGCACTTCATCCTTGATCTCTTCATTCTTGAGTCGCAGGTAACCACCCTCATAATCATATACACGGTACAGCAGTTTTCCCTTATCATCGAAAAGATCCGCGGCCCTTTTGCTTCCATCCTCGTTATTATAGATCTGCAGGCCCGCGTATTCACCATTCCTGTAATTATTCACACTTAGCGTATCTCCTTTTTTTGTGAACTTGACCATCTTGCCGGCAGGAAAACCTTCTACGTAAGTTCTTTCTCCCAGGAGTTTCCCGGTAGAATCATAAAAACTTACGGTTCCTTCGGGTTTCAGGTCCTTAAAATTAACGGTAAAAAAAGGTTTCCCATCGGGGTACTGCAGTTCCAGTTTCTTCAGATCATGGTGTTTTCCTTCCTGTGTTATAATGAATCTCTTTTCAATGTCCTTTTCTCTTGCCCGGTACGGGTAATTTATGGGATATCCCACGTTCTTTAATTTTCCGGTGGCTGTATCGAAATTAAAATAGAATGTTTCATTCGATAAAAAATCCCTGGAGGAGATGGACATCAATTGCCTTCTCGGATTAAAATCTATAGAGGGGCCGAACGAACCGGATTTATTGGCACTGTAGTAATTACTACGCCAAACCTTGCCATCTTTAAAATAACTGATGTTAAGCGAGTCATTTTTACCTTCTTTGAACGATTCAACCCCCATCAATTCACCTGTTTCGTAATAAACAAGCTTTCTTCCGTGAGGTTGATTGTTCTTGTAATAGGTCTGGGTCCGTAACTGACCGTTATCATAGAATTCCTTCCAGGTTCCCTGTTTGTAATAGCCTTTGAACGAGTTCTTCTCAAACTGAGGGTAACTTTTCGTTGTCG
>JANWKZ010000129.1 GCA_025451115.1 Bacteroidia bacterium
CATTGCTACCGGTGCTTGTTTAACGATACCTGTTATCAGTCTTTTTTTCAAGAAAGTGCATAACATGGAAATGGGTTCCTTCGCTCCTATCAGCGCGCTGGCTGCCTTCCTGGTGGCATGGGGTGCCCTCCTTGTTCCACTCATAAAAAAAACGATCGGCTACAAGATCGCAGTTCCCTTCACACAATCACTTGCTGTGGTTTCACTGGTGGCCCTTGCAACTACACAGTTCTACACACAGGTAAACCTGGCCGTTATTATTGCCGTGGTTTGCTATCTTCTGCGACAGCCGCTCATGAACATGGCCGGCCCCATGACCTCTGAGGTTGTGATGAATTACGTGGGCGAAAAGAACCGCGAAATGGTGAGCGCGCTCACCTCAGCCATTTGGAGCGGCAGTTGGTACCTGAGCGGGCTTATGGCAGAGATCATGTTCAGGATGGGATTGGAATTCGTTCACATTTTTTTGATCACCGCGCTTATTTATATGGCGGGGATCATCTGGTACTCGATACTGATCCGTAATTACGAAAAGCAGATACCAAAACACTCCTCTCACTTATAGCACAAAAAAAAACGTCCCGCCGAAGCGGGACGTTCCTTATAAGGATAAGATCCTTTTTATTATTCGATGATCATCTTCTTAACCGATGAAGCCGTATTGTTAGATACGCTCACCAGGTAGATACCTTTTGGTAAAGTAGAAAGATCGATGCTCATTTTGCTTGTTCCGGCAGCAACAGGAGATTGGAAAACAACTTTTCCGATCATATCAGTTACAACCACTTTAGAGTTGCCTGATGCTTTACCGAAATCAACGGTGATAGTACCGTGGCTTGGGTTCGGGTAAACAGCAGCGATCTCGTTAGCGTGCTCGTTAACACCGATGCAACCTAATACAGTTACAGTTACAGAAGATACACCGTTACAACCGTTGGTTGCACCGGTTACAGCGTAAGTATAAGTACCGGCAGCCGTGTAAGTAGTAGTAGATACGTTAGCACCTTCTGTAGAAACTAAACCGCTTCCGATCCAGTTGTAGGTAGTAGCACCTGTAGCTGATAAAGAAGCTGAGTTAAGGTTACAGATAGTGTCGTTAGCAGCTGAAGCTGTTACTGTAGGCGTTGGCTTGATAGTAAGTACATATGTAGCTGTGTTAGTACAAGAACCCATAGCGCTGTTAACTACATAAGTAGAAGTGCTTGCAGGAGAAACAGAAACTGTGTTTGTAGTTGCGCCTGAAGGAGTCCAGGTATAGCTTGCACCTGCAGTTCCGTTAGCCGTTAAAGTAACGGCAGTACCGCTACAAACGTTGTTAGCACCTGCTACGTTGATAGGACAAGCCTGCGCGATAACCGGACCCATCCATTTGTTAGCACCATTCTTACCTAAAGTAGGTTGGTTGTCAGAGAAAGTACCGGCCCAACCGTGAGCTGAGTCGATCATACTAACTTTTAACATACGGTAAACGTTAGCGCCGGGTCCGCCTGGAGCTCCTTCAAGGATCTGCCATGTTTTACCGTCGTCATAAGTTACCGAAGTGATGATACCGTTACCAACAATACCGCCCATAGCGATAGAGATAGAATCGATACCTACTGACATATAAGCACCACGACCGGGGACAGCGCAAATATCGCTTTGACCGATCATGTTATACTGAGGAACAGTAGTCCAGGTGATACCACCATCGTTTGTTTTCTTAACAAGGAATTTACCGTTTGTAGTAGCGGTATAACCAAAAGCCATACCGTTCAAAGAATCACGGAAAGAAAGACCGTTAACACCACCCTGTAAACCGGGGATCTGTGAGCTCTGCCATGTTAAACCGCGGTCGTTAGAACGATATACGTGGTTGTTGGCGTTAGAAGCGTGGATGGTTCCGAACCAGATGTGGTTTGCACCATAGGTAGTATAAACATCCGTTACACCATAAGCTCCTGAAGTTTGAGGAGCGATGTTAGCTTGCGGAACACGGGTCCAGCTGGTACCACCGTTGCTGGTTTTCCAGATCTCAAAATAATTACCGTTGGGGTCACCCATCGTGATACCGTCATTCTCATTCCAGAAATAAGTCCAGTTAGGGAAGTTAGAAGCACCAAGATACATAGTTGTAGTATCGGTTGCGTAAGTCCAGGTTTGACCACGGTCAACAGTTTTCTTAACGATACCTGAACGGCCTGTACCTGGGATGAAGTAACAAGTTACGTAAGCAGTTGAGTCGTTAACTGCAACGATGCTTGAAGGGCTGTAATAATTCGTGTCAGAATCAGCCATAAAAGTACCTGCAGTAAAAGTGTTACCGTCTTCAGTACGGGTAAAACGGTTACTAACAGCGGTGGTATGGCTGCCATTGAATGCAGTAGCCCACATTGAGTTGGTGTCAACTACGCTCATATAACGCACACCCCAAAGAGTGTCTACGTTAATGTCGCGCGGATCCCAAACAGTTGACTGGCTGAATAAGCCGAAGCTGGTCAACATCAGGGAGAAAGCAAGTAGATGTTTTTTCATTTGTTATTGGTTTTTATGTGTTTTTTTTAATGAGTGCCAAAGATAAAAAAATAAATCGTCCTATCCAAACCCACAAGTAATTGATTTTAAAGCACGTTAAGGGTCTGTTCCTTTATTTTTTCCACCTCGTCTTTCATAAGTACAACAAGCTGCTGGATGGTGGCATCGTTGGCCTTGGAACCGATGGTATTTACTTCCCTTCCCATTTCCTGGGCTATGAAGTTTAGCTTACGGCCGGCGCCCGGTTCCTTCATCGTATCCGTATAGTGTTTTAGGTGGGTTCGAAGGCGGGTTTTCTCCTCCGTAACATCCAGCTTTTCGAGATAATAGATCAACTCCTGCTCAAAACGATTCTTGTCTATTTTTTCCGAAGAAATAAACTCTTCCAGGTTCTTGTTTATGCGCGCTTTGATGTTCTCTATGCGGTTGGGATCGGCCTTTTCTATCTGATCCAAATAATTTACTATCAGACCTGTACGCTTGATGAACTCAAGTTCCAATGCTTTACCTTCGGTCTTACGGAAAGCGGTCATTTGTTCGGCTGCCGAACGGAAGACCTGCAGGAAATTCTTGTACTCAGTCTCGTCCAAAGTACTGCCTGCGGCTTTCATCACATCGGGCATACGCATCACCAGTTCCATAAGATTGTCTTGCGGTTGGTTGAGTTTTGTTGCCAGATCTTTCAGTTGTTTAAAATAAGATTCGGCCAATTGCGCGTTGATCTGCACGGAGGCCTGTTCGCTGCGGTATTCTATATTTACGTTCACATCTACCTTACCACGTTCAAAAAGTTTGGCCAGTTCATTGCGGATCTCGATCTCCTTTTCGCGGTACATGGAGGGCATCCGCAAGGAAGCGTCGAGCCCTTTGCTGTTGAGTGAGCGTATCTCTACGGTGATAGTCTTATCGGTAAAATCGGCGGCAGATTTGCCATAGCCGGTCATGGATTGCAGCATACCGCAAAGTTAGAAGTTAAAAGTTATAAGTCAAAAGTTGAGCAAAATTAACATACCTCAAGACTCCTTGTGACTTATAACTTGTGACTTTTGACTTAATTAAGCTTGGCAGGCAGCACAAAATGGAAGGCAGGGATCTGGGCCGAGAACTGCTTTTCATCAAAAATGCGCTGCATGGTATAAGAACCTTCCATGCGGCCGATCTCGGTGGCCAGGTTGCAGCCCGAGCGGTAAGTGTATTTCTGTCCTGATTCAATAACAGGCTGCTCACCAATAACGCCCTCTCCTTTTACTTCGCGGTATTCGCCGTTACTATCGTAAATATGCCAGTGGCGGCTCAATAATTGTACGGAGTATTCGTTCTTGTTCTCGATGGTGATCTCGTACATAAAAAAGTAATGCCCGTGCCGTATGCTGCTTTCAGCAGGCAGGAAGCGTGTTTGTACGCTTATCTCGACTCCGTGCGTTACCTGTTTTATCATGGTACTAACAAAGTTATATGAATAATTTTATTTTGCCAAGGAAATTAACATCGAAATAAAGGCTTCTTTTGCACCGGTTACTAACCACAAACAGGCCCATTTTTGGAAATAGAAAAAGATATTACGCTCAAAAAACTGAACACCTTTGGAATTGAGGCGAAGGCGGCTTTTTTCGCGGAGATCAGTTCAACCGAAGACTTTTTGTCGCTTATAAAAACAGACGTTTACAAAAACAACCCGCGTCTTGTTATTGGCGGAGGCAGCAACTTGCTTTTTACGAAAGATTTTGAAGGGATCGTGATAAAGAACGGCCTGCATGGTATCGATGCGGTGCACCAAAATGAAGGTCACGTTTGGATAGAAGCAAAAGCCGGCGAGAACTGGCACAAGTTTGTACTTTGGTGCGTTGAGTATGGATATGCCGGACTCGAAAATCTTTCTTTGATTCCCGGCTGCGTAGGTGCCGCGCCTATGCAGAATATCGGCGCTTACGGCGTAGAGATAAAAGATGTCTGTGAAAAAGTCTACGCACTCGACATGGAGACCGGAAAAGAAACCATTTTCTCCAATACCGATTGCAAGTTCGGTTACCGAGAAAGTATTTTCAAGCATAGTCACAAGAACAAATACCTGATCACCTCTGTTGTTTTTAAACTCAGCAAAAAACCAAACTTCAATACTTCTTACGGTGCTATTGAGCAGGAGTTATCGGCAATGGGCGTAAAAGAGTTAAGCATTAAAGCCATCAGCCAGGCAGTCATTAATATCCGCAGCTCCAAGCTTCCCGACCCCGCTGTAAAAGGCAACGCCGGCAGTTTTTTCAAGAACCCCGAAGTAAGTAAAGAGAAACACGACGAGCTCAAAAAGCATTTCGAAAAGCTCGTCTCCTACCCGATCGACAACGGCGGTTATAAACTCGCCGCCGGCTGGCTCATCGAGCAATGCGGATTAAAAGGCAAATGCATCGGCGAGGCCTGCGTGCATGATAAACAGGCGCTTGTTTTGGTGAATTTAGGTAATGCCAAAGGAAAGGATGTTTATGCGCTTTCAGAAGAAGTTCTTCAAACTGTGAAAGCTAAATTTGGTGTTACACTCGAGAGAGAAGTTAACATTTACTGACCAGTTAATTGGCAAACCCGGCCAGTTATCAAATCACCTTAGATTCGTTCTGATTTTGACCTATATTTGTTAAGAGTCATGAGAAGAAACCTTCTTTTTTGTTTTGCCCTTTCAGTTGTCATTTCCAAAGCGCAGATCATTACTACTGTCGCCGGAGGCGGCTCTATAAATATTGGGGATGGAAATACTTCTGACTCCTGTTACCTCAAGAATCCCATTGATGTTATCAAAGATAAGCTTGGTAACATTTATATTTCCGACCAGGGAAACCATCGTATTCGGAAGATCGACCAGTTTGGAATTATTTCAACGATCGCGGGAACCGGAATTGCTGGATTTAACGGAGATGGAGGCCCCGCCAACGCGGCTCAATTGAATGCTCCGGCGGGAATTGTATTCGATACATCGGGAAATTTATTGATCGCTGACGAACTTAACCACAGAGTACGGAAGATCGATCTTTCCGGTATTATAAATACCATAGCAGGAACGGGAGTTGGAGGGTATAATGCTGATGGTATCCCTGCCACAACCGCCGATCTGAACAAACCCTTTTTCCTTTTCGTAGATAAACTGAATGATCTTTATATCGCTGATCAATCCAATAATCGCATTCGAAAAATAAACTCGGCAGGCATCATAAGTACCTTTGCAGGAATGGGGCTTGGAGGATTTAGTGGAGATGGCGGACAGGCTGTCTCTGCACGATTGAACAAACCATCCGATATTATTAAAGATACCGCCGGTAATTTCTTTATAGCCGATTACAATAATAACAGGATCAGAAAAGTTGATCCTTCCGGAATTATTACAACCCTAGCCGGTTCGAGCCTGGGCTATGCGGGCGACGGAGGTGCGGCCTCACTCGCCAGATTTCATTCACCAATGGCTTTATGTTTTGACTCCGTATTCAATCTTTACATAGCTGATTTTAATAATAATCGTATAAGGAGAATTGATAATGCCGGAATTATAAATACAGTTGTGGGAAAAGGAACTTCCGGGTTTTCGGGCGACGGAGGTCCTGCCGACTCCGCGCAGATCAATCGTCCCGCAGGAATCTCAATTGATGTATCGGGCAATCTTCTTATCGCCGACAATTTTAATGGTGTGATCAGGAATGTCAATTCATCTATTATAAACACAATTGCCGGAGGTTATGCTGACATTGGCAATGGTGGGCTCGCAACGCTTGCATATTTTGAAAGTCCGGATGGCGTTACTTTCGACAAGAACGGAACTATGTTCATTCCTGATTTTTACGCGAATGTTATTCGAACTGTTAACCCTTCCGGGATCGTTGGTGCATACGCGGGCACCGGTACTACGGGATACAGCGGAAATGGCGGCCAGGCTGCACTAGCCCAGCTAGAGGCACCTCAGTCTGTTTGCCTGGATACTTCCGGAAATATATTCTTTGCAGATAGTTACAATCATTGCGTGAGAAAGATCGACGTTTCAACCGGAATAATCACAACTGTTGCCGGAACAGGAATTGCCGGATATAATGGAGACGGAATTAGCGCGACGACCGCGCGTTTAAATCTTCCGGCTAAGATCTATATTGACAAATTCAATACACTTTACATAGCAGACGGTTTCAATTACAGGATCAGGAAAGTAGATGTTGCCGGAATAATTTCAACGATAGCCGGAACCGGCGTTGCAGGTTTTACCGGAGATAGCGGGCTGGCAACGGCGGCAAAGATCACTTTCAGTGAGGGCATTACAAAAGATGCAGCTGGTAACCTTTATTTTTGCGATGCTCAAAACAACAGGATAAGAAAAATAGATACTGCGGGTGTAATAAATACCATCGCGGGCATAGTAACTGCAGGGTTTTCCGGAGACGGCGGTCCGGCTGACAGCGCCAAACTGAGTTATCCCGGTGCCATTGTATTTAACTCCAGTGGTGAGCTCCTGATTTGCGACGGAGGCAACAACAGGATACGGAAGATCGATACCGCCGGAATCATAAACACAATTGTCGGTAATGGAGCCGGTACATTTGCGGGCGACGGCGGTCCTCCCTTATTGGCGAGTATTTATAACCCAAATGACATTTATCTCGATGCCGTAGGAGATCTTTATATTGCTGATTTTTATAATAAACGCATCAGGAAAGTAACCTGGGTCAATTCAGTGAGTGGAATACTGGATAATGATCCACTAACTATCTTTCCCAATCCCAGTTCGGGACTCTTAAATATCCGGTTTAACCATGACTACACAATTCGTATCTCAAATATGCTTGGCGAAACCATTCATAAAGAGTATGTATCTTCTCATCCTGTAAAACAATTGGATCTTGACTACTTGCCAAATGGAACTTATATCTTAAATTTAGATGCCGGTCAAAAGAGCGTGCGACAAAAGATCATCATCTGTAAATAATGCATATCCTAAAAAAAATACTCAAGTGGCTTCTCGGAATAACCTTAACGCTCTACGTTATTGTTTGTGTGAGCCTTTACTTCTTCCAGGAGCTCGTCATTTTCCATCCTCCTAAACTGCCGCAAGACTTTAAGTTCACCTATGAAAATCGGTTTGAAGAATTAAGCATTCCGGCGGGCGACGGAAAAAAATTGAGCGGTTTACTTTTTAAAGCCGATTCGGCCAAAGGCTTAATTTTCTATCTGCACGGCAACGGTGGCGCATTAAATACCTGGGGAACCGCCGCGGAGAATTATCTTAAAATGAGATATGATATGTTCATCCTCGATTACCGGGGGTACGGAAAAAGCGAAGGAGAGATAACCGATGAAGAACAATTCTATTCGGATGTGCAGTCGGCTTACAACGAGATGAAAAAGCGCTACGATGAGAAAAAGATAGTTGTTGTTGGTTATTCGATAGGAACCGGCTCTGCATCTATGTTAGCTTCAAAGAACAACCCAAAACTATTGGTTTTACAAGCTCCGTATTATAGTCTCATCGACATGATGCACCAGACCTATCCTTTCGTTCCCAACTTTTTATTGAAATACAAATTCGAAACCTGCGAGTTCATTAAAAAAGTAAAAGCGCCCGTGATGATCTTTCATGGTGATGCAGATGATATCATCTACTATGGTTCTTCCTTGAAACTGAAAGAGCATTTTAAGGCTATCGATAAGCTGATCACACTGCCAGGGGCCGGGCACAAAGGAATGAACGTGAATGCGACTTACATTTCCGAATTGTCCAAAGTACTAAACTAAGTCATTTTACTCCGCTCTACCCCTTCGCTTTTCATTCCACTTCGCCGGAATCGGAAAAATATCCTCCCCTGAAAGGAGAGGTATTTTGGCTAAGGCGCTAAACTAAAATACAGTGCCTTCTCCGATCTCCCCCTCTGTCCTGCGGACATCTCCCCCCTGGGGGAGAATATGTTTCTTTCAATAAATACAGTTAAAACAGATACTCCCCTCAAAAGCGTGATTTACACTTCCGGCACTCAAAAATATGCGGTCATTTACTATCTTCACCACCTCAATTAACCTACAATGAAAAAAATATTTTTATTTGTTTTAGTACTTGCCGTAACAACCCTTAACGCGCAAAAGAAACAGATCACCTCCGAAGATGTTTGGCGTGATTACACTTTCATCCCGGCTATGTTCGGTGGCTTCAACAGCATGAACGATGGCATCAGCTACACCGAAGTGGAAGAGAACGGCGACCTGGCCAAATACGAATTAAGCACCGGCAAACAGACCGCTATTTTGGTAAAAGCAAGCGAACTTGTTCCCGAAGGAAAAACAAGTCCAATAAAAATTGAGGACTACTCTTTTAGCGACGATGAGAGTAAATTGGTTATAAAGAATGAGTACAGCCCCATCTATCGTCGTTCCGGAACAGCAACGAATTACGTTTTCGATTTCAAAACCCGCAAACTGAAAGAACTTTCTGCTAAAGGAAAACAAATGTTCGCTACCGTTGCCCCTGTTGGCAACAAAGTGGCTTTTGTTCGCGACAATAATTTATTTGTAAAAGACCTCGATAACGCCGGCGAAACACAGATCACAACCGATGGAGAGAATAATAAAATTAAGAACGGTTGGGCCGACTGGGTTTACGAAGAGGAATTTTCAAAAGCCGAAGCCTTCTTCTGGAACGCCGACGGAAGTAAGATCGCCTTCATCCGTTACGACGAAAGCAAGGTAAAAGAATTTGAAATGGCGCTTTATAAAGGTCTTTATCCCGAACAGTACAAGTTCAAATATCCAAAAGCCGGCGAAGATAATTCTGTGCTGAGTGTGCATATTTACGACCTGGCAAGCAAAAAAACAGTTACGGTTGATGTTGGAAAAGAGACCAACATTTACATTCCACGCATTACCTGGACAAATGATGCAAATACTCTTTCCGTTCAACGCATGAACCGTTTGCAGAATAAATTAGAGCTTCTTTTTGCCGATGCTAAAACCGGTTCAACCAAAGTAGTTTTAACTGAAGAGGCCAAAACCTACATCGATATCAGTGATGATCTCACTTTCCTGAAAGGAAATAAAGGCTTTATCTGGAGTAGCGAGAAAGACGGTTTCAATCATTTGTACCAATACGATTTCAGCGGTAAGCTGGTCAACCAGATCACTAAAGGAAAATGGGATATGATGGAGTTCAAAGGTTTTGATGAATCTACCAATATGCTTTATTATATCTCTACCGAAGTATCGGCTACCGACCGTGATCTGTACGCAGTTTCTTTGGACGGTAAGAAAAAAACAAAACTTTCTACACAAAAAGGATATACCGGCGCTGATTTCAGCAAGAGCTTCAAATATTACGTTAGTTCTTACAGCAATGCCAATACGCCTCCCGTTTTTGAACTGCACAGTGCCGATGGAAAACTCATTAAGGTTTTAGAAGATAACAAAGCGCTGCGGGATAAACTGGCCGGCTACGAAGTAACCAAGAAAGAATTCTTCACTTTCAAAACAAGCGAAGGTGTTGAGCTGAACGGCTGGATGATGAAGCCGGCTAATTTCGATGCGTCTAAAAAATATCCTGTGTTCATGTTCGGTTATGGTGGTCCGGGTTCTAATGAGTGTAACAACTCCTGGGAGATCCTTGATTTTCCATGGCACAACGTAATTTGCAGCAATGGATATATTGTTGTTTGCGTAGACAACCGCGGAACAATGGGTCGTGGCCGCGAGTTTAAACACAGTACTTACCTGCAATTAGGAAAACTCGAGTGCATCGACCAGATCGAGGCGGCAAAATACCTGGGTACTCAATCTTACGTTGATAAAGGTCGTATCGGTTTTATGGGCTGGAGCTATGGAGGCTATCTTTCTTCGTTGCTGATCACCAAAGGAGCCGATTACTTTAAAGCGAACATCGCCGTAGCCCCGGTTACCAACTGGCGTTATTACGATAATATCTACACCGAGCGTTTTATGCGCACTCCGCAGGAGAATGCTTCGGGATATGATGATAACTCGCCGGTGAACTTTGTGAAGAGCATCAAAGGAAAATATCTATTGATACACGGTACAGCCGATGATAACGTACATTTTCAGAACAGCATGGAGATGAACGCGGCTTTGGTAAAGAATAATATTCCGTTCGAGTTCATGGCCTACCCCAATAAGAATCACGGAATAAGCGGCGGCATGACGCGTTTGCACCTCTTCAACAAAATGCTCGAATTCATTAAGCGCAATTTGTAGTTTTTCAGGCGTTTTTTCCTTTTCTTTGCCAGATGAAGGGAAGTGGATTGGGCTTTACACGAAGAGGGATCATCCGGTTTGCTGTTGTTTTCTTTGCATCTCTTGCGCTGCTTATCTTTTGCGTGACCCGCATGGTTAGCAAGTATTATAATTATTCGGAGAACGCCCACATGAAGATAAAAGACTATACCGACGATCTGTGGCATTTGCAGGAAGTGAACCTTTTCGCGGTGAACACGCAGCGCAGTTCCCTCAACCTGCTCATCTATTCGGGAAATAAAGCCGAAATGGGAAGTGTACAAAATTCCATTGACCGTAACCGTGACAGCCTGAACAACGAGCTGTTCCGACTTGGTAAATACAAAGCTTTACAGGAAGATCTCTGTAAAAGGATACAGAAGGCGGGCAGCGAGTACCTTGCGGCAAACACAGAGTTCGGGTTGCTGGCAACAGATTCAGTAAAGTCGGGGCTTGCGGCCGATTTCAATTCGAACAAAATGCGGCCGGCCCTGAGAAAACTTACGGATCTTATCCGGGAGACCGGAAAGGCAGTAACCATCGAGATCCAAAAAACAGCTGAGGGCAGACTGAACCTCTTTTCGATGTTCGAATTCTGGGGGCTTTTACTGGTAGCCATTCCCTATTTGTACTTTATCTACCGCTTTTTGCACCTTTTCATCAAAATCGTAATACTTGATTAGAACAATTTATAATAAACTGGTTAACAATAATTTGAACCTTCAAAAAGGCTTCCGAAAGCCAATGTAATTGTGTAAGTTTGCACCCTATTGAAAGTTAAAAGTCAGAAGTCAAAAGTTATAAGAGTAAGAAAAATTGTAAATCAATAAATCGTAAATCAAAATTATGAGTTCGGAAACAACAGCAAAACAAAGTCACCCCAAAGGGTTGTGGGTATTATTCGGTACCGAAATGTGGGAGCGCTTCAACTTCTACGGCATGCGCGCCCTGCTTACGCTTTTTATCGTGAATGCTTTGATGATGAGCAAAGAAGAATCTTCTATTATTTATGGAGGTTTCCTTGGTCTTTGCTACCTCACGCCGATGCTGGGTGGTTTTATTTCTGATAAATACCTGGGTAACCGCAATTGTATCCTCCTGGGCGGTTTATTAATGGCTTGCGGACAATTGCTGCTTTTTACAAGCGCCAATGTATTCAGCGCCGATATCGACATGGCTAAAACCTTGTTGTATTGTGCACTGGGCACGATCATCCTGGGTAACGGTTTCTTCAAACCGAACATCTCCAGTATGGTGAGCAGCCTCTATCCTGCATCAGAAAAGAACAAACTCGATACCGCATTCACTATTTTCTATATGGGGATCAACGTGGGCGCCTTCCTGGGTCAGTTCATTTGTCCTGTGTTAGGTGACGTAGTAGACGCCAACGGAACCCGCGATGTTTTTGCTTTCAAATGGGGTTTCCTTGCAGCAGGTATCGCTATGTTATTGGGTACTGCTACTTTCTTCATGCTGAAGAATAAATATGTAGTTACTCCCGGCGGTAAAGCTATCGGCGGATTACCTTCCAAACGTGATGCTTCTGATTTTGAAGAGGGCGAAGCGCAATCAGCGCAGTTCACTTCTATGTCGCTTATCTCTTCGATATTTATCTTCGCCGGACTGGCCGCTTTATTCCATTTTGTTTTTGATCAGAACTACATTTACTCCTGCATCTACGGAAGCGGTTTAACGCTGGCGGGTTTAATTGTTACCGATAAATCATTGACAAAAGTTGAGCGCGACCGTATCTTCGTTATTTACATCGTTTCTTTCTTCGTGATCTTTTTCTGGGCGGCTTTTGAGCAGGCGGGTTCTTCGCTCACGTTCATTGCCGATAACCAGACCGATCGTAATTTCTTTGGTTGGGACATTCCTCCCTCCATGGTGCAGATCTTTAACGGTTTGTTCGTTGTTATTTTAGCGGTTCCTTTCTCTCTCCTCTGGGATAAACTGCGCGCTAAAGGAAAAGAGCCTATCTCTCCGATGAAACAAGCCTTTGGCTTGATGCTGATAGCCGTGAGTTATTTTATCATTGCCTACAACGTAAAAGACCTTGGCAACAGCGGGCTTTTAGCTGTTAAATGGCTGATCTTACTTTATTGGATACAGACTTGCGGAGAGTTGTGTTTATCACCTATTGGTTTATCTCTTGTTGGAAAGCTTGCTCCCAAACGTTTTGCTTCTTTGCTTTATGGTGTGTTCTTCCTGTCTAACGCTTCGGGTTACGCGCTGGCAGGAACTTTGGGTTCTATTTTACCTCCAACCGGCGAAGATTTCCTGAAAGCAGACAAGTTGGGAATTAATCTGCAGGCTATTCTCGACAAAACTTTAACAGCTACGCCAGAACAATTGAAATTACTGGCTGATAACAAGATCATGGATCACAATCCGGTGTTTGCCGGTTTCGAATTGCATAATCTTTTTGAGTTCTTCATGGTATTCGTGGCATTGTGCGGGGTTGCTTCTGTGATCCTGTTCTTCTTGTGCCCGTTCCTTAAGAAGATGATGCACGGGGTGAAGTAATTCCTCCGAAGGATGGCACGCTGATGACGCTGATCTATATGATAACAGCCTTATGATCTGTTCTTACTAAACGATGATACAAGACAACTATAAACATTCGGAAGTCACGGATAAGATCATCAAAGCTTACTATAAGGTTTACAATACACTTGGCTTCGGTTTTCTTGAGAAGGTTTATGAGAACGCTATGTTCATTGAGCTGGCACAGATGGGACTTTTAGTAAAGAAGCAAGAACAGGTAAAAGTTTTTTATGAAGAAAAAGAGGTCGGGATGTACTTCGCCGATCTTATTGTTGAGAATTGTGTGATCGTTGAATTGAAAGCCGCAGAGGCACTTTGTGAAGAACACGAATTTCAATTGATCAACTATTTAAAGGCTACGGATATTGAGGTTGGACTGTTACTTAACTTCGGTAAAAAACCAGCATTTAAAAGAAAGGTATTTTCTAATACGAAGCCGACTGACCTCATTAAAGAACAGCCAAATCATAATTAATCATAGCTATCCGCGTCATCCGCGTTCCATACCACGTCAAAACCCAAAGCATCGAGACCTTAGACCAAATACAAAGTTTCAAAGGAAAGTACCCAAAACAATTGTGGTACCTCTTCTTCTCCGAGATGTGGGAGCGCTTTTGCTTCTATGGTATGCGCGGTATGCTGGCCTTTTTTATGGTGAACCAATTGGGGTTGACCGAAAAAACAGCTAATCTTCAGTATGGCGCCACGCAGGCTTTTGTTTACGCTTTTACTTTCATTGGTGGACTCTTTGCTGATAAGATCTTAGGGTTTCGCCGCTCACTTTTCTGGGGTGGTTTACTGATGATCGTCGGAAGCATCATCCTAGCGATCGACCCAAAGGAATTCTTCTTTTTAGGAATTGGTTTCAATATTGTTGGAACCGGCTTCTTTAAGCCCAACATCTCTACGATGGTTGGACAACTCTACAAGGAAGGCGATTCGCGCGCTGATGCCGGCTTTTCTCTGTTCTACGCCGGTATTAATTTAGGTGCTCTGCTCGGAGGATACTTGTGCATTGCCATCGGTAAAGGCGAAATGTTCCAAAGCTATATTCCCGCACATTTAACCTGGAATGTCGCTTTTGGCCTGGCCGCGATCGTAATGGTCATTAGTCTTCTAACATTTACACAAACGCAAAAGAGCCTTGCAAGCATTGGTCTTTCTCCCCTGCAGCATCTCGATACGAATAAGAAAAAACTTTTCGAGATCCTTACCTACATCGGATCGCTAGCCATCATTCCGGTGATCATGAAAATGGTTTCCAAGACCGAGTACACCGACATCTTCATGTTCATCATTGGCCCGGTCTCTGTTATCTACATTGTGTACGAGATGACCAAATTCTCTGCGGCCGAGAATAAAAAACTGGTGGCGGCGCTGCTTTTCATGTTCTTCTCTATCTTTTTCTGGGCTTTCTTCGAACAGAGCGGCGGTTCTTTGAGCTTATTCGCGGCAAACAATCTCGATAACAAAGTGATGGGCATGGAGCTGGATCCGAATGGCGTAAACAATTCCGCGAATTCGTTCTTTGTGATAGCTTTCGCGGCATTGCTCGGTATTCTTTGGGTGTGGATGAGCAAAAAGAAAATGGAGCCTAACACGATCGTTAAGTTCGGACTTGGGTTTTTATTCCTGGCAGGCGGCTTCTTTCTTTTTTATTATACCCGTTTCTTCACCAATGAAAAAGGAGTTACTTCCTTAAACGTTTTTACGCTGGGCTGGTTCGTGATCACCTTCGGTGAGCTTTGCCTCTCACCCATCGGCATGTCGATCATGACTAAACTCTCTCCGCAACGCCTACAAGCAGTTATCATGGGCATGTGGTTCCTTGCCAGCGCATACGGACAATACTTCGCCGGGCTTTTGGGCGCCAACATCGCGGAAGCTTCCGAAAACTCAAACAATTATGATAAACTGATGGTTTACACCGAAGGGTACGGTCAGCTTGGGCTTTATTCCTTGATCGGCGGCGTGGCCATCATTCTTCTTTCCCCTTTCATCAGGAAATTGATGGGTGGTGTAAAATGACATTATAATCTTTATTGTTTAACCTGAAACTCTTGTTTTTTCGTTTTTTTTCTGTAACTTGTTGGTTCAAATTCCAGGGTCATGAAAACTCTTGTTCCCATTTTATTAATGGTTCTTGTAGCCAGTTTCTCCTCCGCTCAACCGGATAAGAGCCTGATCAAAGAAAAATGGAAGCCCGGAAAAGAGAATGTTATTTTCGGTTATTCCGTATTGCGCATGGAGGGAAAGAACGATAAAAAGGGCATTACCAATGTTGCGTACCAGTCCGGTGATCAATTTCTTATCGCTCTTGAGAAGAAAGCCAAAGACGAGAAATGGAGTGAGCAAAAACAGAATAAAGAAATAAAACTTTATAAGGAAATAACCACCGGCGGCGTGATCCATCTGTATGTTACACGGCCGGGGTTCAAAATGGCTAATACCAATCATTTCAGCGTAATTTTAAAAGACTCCACCGAAAAAGAGATCCTTCACACGGTATTGGCAGATGATATCCCTGAGCCCATTACCGGAAGCGACTACTGGTCGAACCACGTAACCGTGCCACTGGGAGAAAAGCCCCGTGGTAGTGTTTACGTTTACGTTATTGATAAATACGAAGGGGCCTTCCTGGAATATAAATTCCGGGTGAAGCTTTAAGCAGGCCTGTCATTTAATTTACCTATCTTTATTTCGCGGTTCATTGAACCCTGTCCTTTCCCGCGTCTCCTTAAATTTAAAAATTGCCTGGTCGGCATACACGACCCAAACACATGAAGAAATTAATACTTATGTTGTTCTTTGCGGTTTTCTCCTCTGTAAACGCGCAGAACGTTGTTATACCCGATGCCAATTTTAAAGCGGCGTTGGTCAATGACATTTCCATAAATACAAATATGGATGCCGACATCGATGTTGTTGAAGCCGCAACGTATACGGGAAGCATTACTGTGAATTCGCTGAATATAGCCGACCTCACGGGTATAGAAGCATTCACTTCTATAGATGGTCTTGCTTGCCAAACCAACTCATTAACCACCCTGGATGTTTCGGCCAATACCGCGCTTACCTTTTTAAACTGCGCTAATAACCAGTTAACCAGCCTGGATGTTTCTTCTCACGCCCTGCTTACCTCGCTGTATTGCGCCAACAACCAACTTGCAAGCCTGAATGTGACAGGAACTCCCGCTCTTAGCCAATTATTCTGCGAGATCAATTTTTTGCCTTCCCTGGATGTTTCCAACTGCGCTTCTTTGGTTGGATTGTCGTGTTATACTAATCAATTGGCTAGCTTGAATCTTACAAACACACCCGCTCTTGTAACACTTTGGTGCCAGGATAACCAACTGGCAAGCCTCGATGTTTCCACTTGTACTTCCCTTCTTGTATTGTACTGCTATACGAATAACCTGATCAGCCTTGATGTTACGGCTAATACTGTTCTTGATGCCTTAGCCTGCTACGATAATCAGTTAACAGGTATAAATTTTACCGGGATCACAAGTATCACTTCTTTCAATTGTTATGAGAATCAATTGACGAGCCTGGATGTCTCTACGCTCCCTGCCCTGCAATATATTTTCTGTAATGATAATTTGCTTACCACCTTGAGTGTAAAAGATGGAAATAATCTTAATTTTCTGGGTGTAGACTTCCGGAATAACGCCAACCTGGTTTGCATTGAGGTAGACTCAGTAAACTATGCTATTGCGGCCTGGAACGCCTGGAAAGACGCAGGGGCAAGTTTCAGTACGAATTGCAGCACATCGATACCTACGCATGCTGATCAGAATACGGTTTCTGTTTTTCCGAATCCCACAAGCGGGCATTTTACGCTTACAGTAGGCGAAGCCTGTTTGATGGAAGTCTATGATGTGAAAGGCAAGCGTGTATTCAGCAAAACGACAGCCGCTTCAGAAGATATTGACGTGAGTTCTCTTGATAATGGTGTTTATACGCTGGTTGTTAAAAACAGTTCGTTAACCGCCAGCAGGAAGTTGGCTATAGCGAAATAACTCTCAGGAAACCTTAACGGAGGCCCGTATAAACGCGAATACGCTTGCCAACACTAAGCACAACACGCACATCCAGTAAAAGACCGTGAACTCAACGGTTATATCCACAGGAAAGGGAAAGGCCCCAAGTTTTGATGCCATTTCATTTTTTACCTGCACCTGCATGAAGAACAAGGTCAATGCCGACAAGAGAGAAAATCCTCCCGAAACAATTACCGGGATCCGCTTTTTGAAAAAACTGAACAACAAAGCAAGAATGATCGAAGCGAAAGCCGTTATACCCGCCACATTTGGATCGATCTTTTTCTGATCGTCCTGTGGGGCAAACATATTATTGGAAAGGTTAAAGCTGGGAGCCGCCTGTTCTTCGCCATCCGTACGGGCAGTATCTCCTGCATCAGTCACTTCCTCTTGCTTTTCCTCTACCGGTTTCAGTTCATTACCGGTTACCATGTCAATGCCCTTGATCGTGGCCAGTGTTTTTCCGCTGCACTTGATATCCATAAATGGCAGGAAAAAGAAAAGCCCCGCGATAAGCAAAAAACTTCTGCTGAACCAGCCATTGTGAAACCAGCGCCCGGGCTCCTGGGGGGGAACGTAACCCGGAATGTCGTTAGTGTTTTCCATAAAAAAACGGTCCTTTGGGCTTTAGTATTTTTTAAGCGTCGATCTTCGCGTACTTCGCATTTTTCTCAATGAACTCCCTGCGTGGAGGAACTTCATCGCCCATCAGCATAGAGAAAATATGATCCGCTTCTGCAGCATTCTCAATAGAAACCTGGCGAAGTGTACGTTTTTCGGGATCCATCGTGGTTGACCACAATTGCTCGGCGTTCATCTCTCCAAGACCTTTGTAACGTTGGATGCCAACCGATTCGGGTTTATCGCCGCCCAGTTCTTTTACGTGGGCATCGCGCTGCTCTTCGGTCCAGCAATAACGAAAATCCTTTCCTTTTTTTACGAGATACAGAGGAGGAGTTGCGATGTAGATATACCCTTTCTCGATCAGCGCGCGCATGTGGCGGAAGAAGAAAGTTAAAATAAGGGTGGTGATGTGAGAGCCATCTACGTCGGCATCACACATGATAATTACTTTGTGATAACGTAGTTTCTCCAGGTTCAGCGCGCGTTCATCTTCTTTTGTTCCGCGGAAAACGCC
>JANWKZ010000130.1 GCA_025451115.1 Bacteroidia bacterium
AAAAACCTTCTGGGAAAAGTCAAGCCTTTACCCGGTTGACGCGAAAGCCGGTTATAAAAAGAACACACACGCTTCGGCATGGCACCTTAATAACGACGAGGATGTTCGTTCTTTAATGAGCGTTATTCCGAATACAGAATGGTGGGGCACAGTGTTGCACGAATTAGGGCATATTTACTATTACCAGTCTTATAGCAATCCTGATGTTCCAATTGTATTACGTAGCGGAGCGAACCGCGCTTACCACGAAGCATTCGGTACGATGATGGGACTTGCTTCTTTGCAGAAACCTTTCCTGCAAGGCCTGGATATGATGGATAAGAACGCCAAGACCAACGACACGCTTTTATTATTGAAAGAAGCTTTGGAATACGCGGTACACATTCCATGGGGCAGCGGCACCATGACTGAATTCGAATACAACCTTTATTCTAAAAATCTTCCCCAGGATAAATACAATGCACTATGGTGGGAACTGGCAAAACGCTTCCAGGGCATTGAGCCTCCGGTTGCCCGCGGAGAAGAATATTGTGATGCAGCTACTAAAACGCATATCAACGATGATCCTGCCCAGTATTATGATTATAGCATGAGCAACGTATTGTTGTTCCAGTTCCACCAGCACATTGCGCAGAACATCTTAAAACAAGATCCACACGCCACTAATTATTGGGGCAATAAAGAAGTGGGCGCCTTCCTCCAGGGTGTAATGAAACCCGGAGCCAGTGTAGATTGGAGAGAACATTTAAAGAAAAGCATTGGCCAGGATTTCAGCGCCAAGCCAATGTTGGATTACTTCATGCCTTTAATGGGTTACCTGAAAAGGGCGAATGCCGGAAAGAAATACACTTTACCTGAGCAGCCTGATTTTAATTATTAATGGAAAAGAAAAGGCCCCCTGAAGTACAACAAGTAGACTTCAGGAGGCCTTTTTTATTGATCTTATTTCGTTCTAATTCCTCCAACATTAATTCCAACATTGTTGGAACGTCCCCAATTCCAACCTCCGCCTAAACCAACACCTGAGTAAACACGACCGCTTTTACGGCATTTGCAATGACAATCATCTTTGTCATCATTCCTGTCGTTTCCTTTTTCAATATAGAATTGCAAACCAACTTTGATAAGCATCATGGAATTAGGTGCGTTTTTGAAATTCATATTCACTCCATTCTTATCGCTGTAGGCAGTTGTAAGGTCAGCCATTTGTCCGCCACCTATCATCTCAGCGTAAGAAACGCCGATATCAAGCCAGATGTTCCTTTTTAATTTGGTCAGTAAGCCTGCGCCAAGGCCATAATTAAGCCCGTGAGCCGATGCGAGTGACTTTTCTGTTTCGCTTTCGTAACCGGGCTGACGGTTATTTGGGTCTATGGTTAGATCCGAAAAAGTTCCGCGATAACCGATGAAGGCATTTGCATAAGGCCTGAAGATCGATTTGTTAGAATACGCTAACTGGAACAGCACATTTGTTGTCAGCAATCCGTTAGACAACCTAACTTGTGCGCTGCCCATTTGCGGTGCAAGCAAGGGCACCTGCCTGAACGTGCGATGACCGAGACCACTGTAATTGATATCAAAACCTGCCTGGAAAAGAATGCCAGGGCGTGCTTTATCGATCTCCTTGCCTCCGCTTAAAAAACTAACACCCGCGCCGCCGCCTATATCCGGTTTTTTAATGTCGTAACTGCTGGCTCGTAAGCCGTAAATGCCCAACCAACCCTGGGCGCGGGTATTCTGTTGTAAAAAGAGTATTGCAACAAAAAGAGCTAAGTATGTTTTTTTCATGTTGAGAATTTTTAGTTGTTGTATATTTTAGTATGCAATTGATATGCCATTTTATTTTCCGTTTATGTGAACGTTAACATTTGCTTTTACGCCGGTGCCGGAATTGCCGGTTCCTCCATAGCTTTGCGAATTTATTCCGCCGCCGCCATTGCCCGGATTCGTGCTTCCGGTTCTGCCCGCGCCTACATGGGTGCCTCCATTCGACCAACCGTTATTTGCGCCACCCACATAAACACCGTTGTAATAATAGTCCTGCACCATATTTGAAGTTTGCCTGCTCCTCGATGGTTGCATATATTCATTATTAACAAACTCACCGGTCACTTCCTTATTTTCATAAGGTGTAATAACTGTTTTTACAGAACTTGAAAAATGGATCACAAGTCCTACCTGCAGCAATAGAGCGGTTTTATACATGGGGGTTGTCTCAAGATAAACTCCGCTTGCATTTGCATACGCAGTTTGCGTGTTGATCAATTCAGCGTCGGTGAAATTTCCTGAACAGCTCATCCCGAAATTAAAAGAAACATATTCCGAAAACCTTGTGTTTACCCCGAGTTCCAGGCCGGAGACCAAGGAGTGTGCGGAGTATAGTTTTTGGACGGTTTTTTTCTGTTCAATATTTCCGTAACTAGTAAGATAAGGATCAACCAGAAGTAAACTTTGAACAAACCCGTACCCAATAAACAAACCCATATAAGGCGTGAAGGCACTTTTATTATAATAATTACAACGAAGTAAGGCGCTTAGTGAATAAGCCCGGTTAGCCAGCTCAACTTTCGCAAGTCCTTTTTGAGGAGCTATCAATGGGACATCCATGAATGTTCTTTGACCCAAACGGGTCCACATAAAATTACCGCCATACTGAAAGCCAAGAGAGGATCCTTTAAAACGTGAAACAGTATCGGGTTTTCCAAGTATATAAGCGCCAAGACTGTTGCCCTGACCGGGACGTAAGCCATTGCCAATAGTAAACCCATAGTGCCTTTGAGCAGAAGATGATCCACATAAAACAAGGAAACAAAAAAGTAAAAAAGTAGCTTTTATCATGCAGAGGGAATAAGCTAGGTTAAAATTAAGGATTGCGAAGGGTGAGAAATGAACTTCCCATTAACTGGCGGGATCTTCTTAATAAGTGGCAGGGTTTGGCCGATAACTGGTAATGAGGTTAGACCTTCTTTTTCAGCCTGTTAAGGATCCTTTCGAGGTATTTGTCGGTGGGCATCAGCGAACTTTGTATCCTTTTTGCGTAATGGATGCTGTCGAGTATCTCCTTTTGTTTTTCCTCCACCAGGTTCTTCTGGCTTTCAATGATCACATTTTGTTTTTGTGTGACCTTAAAACGGTTGTAGGCGAAGATCCCGAATACGAGCAAGAGCAACAATCCGCCATACAAAGCAAAGCGTTGTGTTTTTTCCTGCTTTAATTGAGCCTTTTGAGTTTGTATAGCCGCGTCTTTTACCTGTTGTTCGGCCGCGTTCTTAACACTGTCTTCATGCGCTTTTTTATTGTATTCATACTGCACCTGCATGCGCGTTATTTCATCGTGCTTATCCTCACTTTGCAGGCTATCCCTTAACAATACACTCCGTTTAAAAGCGTTCAGAGCCCTGCCGGTATTACCCATCCTTTCGTAGATCTCGCTTAAGGTAAGCAAGGCGTCACGCTCCCGGTTCAGCTGACCTGTTTCTATAGCAAGTGTAAGCACCCGGTTCATGATCTGCTCGGCACGCGCAACTTGTCCCATATCAATATAAGCCGAAGCAATATTATTAAGATCTATACAAATGGCGTTCTTATCGCCTATCTCTTCATTCATTTTCAAGGCCTCCAGGCTGTATTCGAGCGCCTTACTTAAAGCCTGTTTACGCGTCATATTCATTTTGCCAAATTGCGAAACCGGCAGATTTTGATAGTAAGCAGCGAGGCAACTTAATGTATTGGCTATACCCCTGCGGTTCCCGAGTTCCTTTTGCAGGTCATAACCCTTTTGATAAAACTCCATCGATCTCTCAAAATCGCCTTTATCGTAGTATGAATCTCCAAGATTGGTGTATGTATTTGCGAGGCTTCGTTTGTTACCCATCTCCTTTTTCAGGATCCCGCTCTTTTCAAAATAAGTGATCGCTTTGTCCGGATCTTTCATACCCCGGTAAATGATGCCAATATTATTCATGTTATTAGCCATAAGGTTTTTGTCTCCCAATTCCTCCGCGATCTTTAAACTTTTTAGATAGGTAGCGATAGCCTTGGAGTTGTCACCTAAACTCGAATAGGTGATCCCCAGGTTTGCGTATGCATTACCCATTCCTTTTTTGTCTCCTATCTCCTGTCGTAATTTTAATCCTTTCAGTTTGTATTCAAGGGCTTTGCTGTGCTCTGAAAAATTCGTATGAACCAAACCCATGTTCATTAAGGCACTGGCCATTTGTCCCTTGTCGCCGGCCTTTTCGGCGAGTTTGTAATTGGCAGTAAAAACATCGAGGGCGCGCTGGCTGCTGTCCATATAGATCAGGTTAACACCTAAAGAATTATACCCGATCATTTCAACTTTCCCGAGCTTCAATTTTTGCGCTTCTTTGATAAGGGCAAGAGACAGGATGCGTCCTGTATCCGCGTCAACAAAAGCGTAATTGTGGGTTATCAAACCCATGGTCTTTAAACGTGACGTATCGGCCTGCCCGGGTTTTTTATAGGAAGTCCAAAGCGAGTCGAGTATTTTGTTCTGGGCGCCGGAAAACAAATAACAACACAAGCCGAGAATAAGGAAGAGTTTTTTCACAAGCTAAAAATGCAGAAAATTCGGTGTACAGCCAAATTTGGTATAAGGGACGTGTTTTGGCCCGTAACTCAGCTGATCTTATTTAACTTTGCGAGGACACGCAGCATGTATTTTTCGGTTGGAAGCAGGGATCTTTGAATACGACGGGCATAAAATATACTATCCAGTATTTCCTTTTGCTTTTCCTCGATCTCGGCTTTCTGGCTGGTTATTTCGAGATTAGCCTTTCTTTTTTGAAGGAAGCTTCGATAGGCAAAAACAGCAAAACCCAACACAAAGATTGAGATCCCCAGTACGCTGAAAAGTATGATCTTCTGTTTTTTCTTATCTGCCAGCGCGATCGCTTCTTTCTTTTCGGCGTCAAGCCTGGAGGCCTCTTCTTTTTTTTCAAACGTATAGGTCATCTCCTTACGCGTAATATCTTTTGCGCTCTCTTCGCTAAACAGACTGTCCTGTTGTCTTATTGCCATTTTATACGATGCAAGAGCCATCTTATAATTACCGGTTTCCTGGTAAAGTCTACTCAGGTAATCGTTAGCGTCCATGGAACCATAGAGGTCGTGTATAGAATCAGCCAAGAATAGGGATCGTTTCAAATAGCGCCCGGCTTCGACATACTTTTTCATTTGCAGGTAAATGCCGCCGAGGTTTCCCAGCCATATCACCATGCCTATCTTGTCATGCAGTTCACGATCGATATTCAAAGAGGTTTGTTCATAAGCAATGGCCTTTTTATACAGGCTATCGCGGGTAACATGATCTCCTTTGGCTTCGGCTTTTTCGGCCATTTCCTGGTATACCGTACCGATATTACCGGTTTGGCGGGATACGCCCGCCTGATCGCCCACTTCTTTGCTGATGTCAAGCGCCTTGAAATAATAGACCAGTGACTTATCATAAAGCCCCATATCATTGTAAATAATGGCAATATTTCCCAGAGAAATGCCCTTTTCGCGCAGGTTGCGCGTTTGTACACTTATCTGCAGGGCTTTGAAATAATACTCTAATGCTTTTTCGTGATCGCCTTCCAACCGGTATATAATGCCAATATTGCCATAGATACGCCCCAAACCATTCTTATTCCAGGATCCTTCCCGTATCTTGAGTGCTTTAAATAACCACTCCAGCGCTTTCGGATAATCCCCAAAATTGCGATAGGCTATCCCTAACTCGTTATATGCGCCGGCAAGGCCTTCGTTATATTTTAGCTGAATGGCAAGCTTCTCAGCCAATTTAGAATATTCTATTCCTGTATCATATTCGCCCTTTTCCTGGTATGCGTCGGCGATCTTGTTGAGATGAATTACTTTATTAGAATCCTCCCTATCTGTCTTTACCAGTTTTAAAAGAGAATCCAGGTAACGATCCTGGCCGTAAAGATGAGGAGACGCGCCCAACAAAAAGATCAGGCAGTAAATAATGATCCGAAAGATCCTCATAGAAAGAAAATCTAATACACGTGTTGCCCGCCATTGATGGCGTAATTGGCCCCGGTAATGAAACTGGTCTCTTCACTAGCCAGGAATGATACAAGGTGCGCCACTTCATGTGTACCCCCCAACCTGCCTATCGGAACCTGGGCGATGATCTGGTTCAGCACTTTTTCGGGAACCGCCATCACCATATCAGTACCGATATATCCCGGTGAAATGGTATTTACCGTAATTCCGTATTTAGCCACTTCCATAGAAAGGCTTTTTGTAAAGCCATGCATGCCGGCTTTAGCCGCGCTATAGTTTGTTTGACCAAACTGACCGCGCTGACCATTTACAGAAGAAATATTGATGATGCGCCCGAACTTACGTTCTATCATTCCATCCAAAACCTGTTTAGTACAATTGAAGACGCTGTTCAGGTTGGTATTGATCACTTCATACCAATCCTCTTTTTTCATATTCACAAGACGGGTATCTTTCGTGATACCCGCATTGTTTACCAGCGTATCGATAGGACCAATGCTATTCTCAATATCTTTTATGAGATGCCCGGCCGATTCGTAATCAGAGACGTCGCCGTAAAAAAGATTGATCACGTAATCTTCCTCATGCATTTTATCCAGCCAGGCTTTGGCTTTTTCCTTGCTGCGGTAATTGCCCACCACACGATACCCATCCTTGTAAAGCTTTTTACACATGGCAGTGCCCAGTCCGCCTGTGGCGCCTGTCACCAATACGATCCGTTTATTCAGCTTGTCCATACATACCTCCTTTTGGCTAAAATAAACAAATTCACATTCATTTCACAGGATTTTGCAGCTTGTATCTATTTTAGGAGGGGGCTTAAAGGTTTTAGGTTGACAATTTGTTGGTAGTAAGCCCATAATGACATCCGTACATTGAGTAATTTTGCAACGATGAAACAATACCACGACCTGATGAGACATGTGCTGGAACACGGCGCAAATAAGACGGACCGCACCGGGACCGGCACTACAAGTGTTTTTGGTTACCAGATGCGTTTTGATCTGCAGGAAGGCTTTCCTTTGCTTACCACCAAGAAACTGCATACTAAATCCATCATTCACGAATTGCTCTGGTTCTTAAAGGGCGAGAGCAATATAAAATACCTGAAAGAAAATGGCGTGAGTATTTGGGACGAGTGGGCCGATGAGAACGGCAACCTGGGGCCTGTGTATGGTGTGCAATGGCGTAGTTGGCCTGCGGCCGATGGAAGGCATATCGACCAGATCACACAGATCATTGGCATGATCAAAAAGAATCCGGATTCGAGAAGATTAATTGTAAGCGCTTGGAATGTAGGCGAGGTTGACAAAATGAAATTACCGCCCTGTCATGCTTTCTTCCAGTTCTATGTGGCCGATGGAAAATTAAGCTGCCAGCTTTACCAGCGCAGCGCGGATATCTTTTTGGGAGTTCCTTTCAATATTGCTTCTTACGCTTTACTCACTATGATGGTTGCCCAGGTTTGCGGACTGAAGTACGGTGATTTTGTTCATACATTGGGCGACGCGCATTTATATTCGAATCACATCGAGCAGACGAATCTGCAATTGAGCCGCGAATGCAGGAAGTTGCCCGTGATGAAAATAAATCCTGCCGTGAAGAATATCTTCGAATTTAAATTTGAGGATTTCGCGCTGGAAGGATATGATCCGCATCCGCACATCAAGGCCGCTGTGGCCATTTGATCATTTAAGTTTTTTGAGCCATTCCAGGGCCTGCTGCTCGTTCGTGAAAAGACGCGTTGGGCTTCCCGGTTTTAAACGCATAAAGAAATTGCCAGCCAGCCGGGTGGCTAAAGATCTTACAACAAAAGCCGCCGCGATCCTTTTTGCCGTATACTCTTTGCTTGCCAGCAGTTTATTTGCCTCCGGGCTTACATTGAAATAACCTTTGCTTGTATCGAGCAGAACACAAAAAAGTGTATCGTTGCTCAATTCCAGGTTCGCTTTGCGGATGGCTTGCACATCCTCCACATCGATGAATTCGTGCTCCGCGACCTCCATTTTTATGATAGGTGGGTTTTCTTCAATAAGCGTGAGTGTGGTTTTACCGAGCCGGATCTTTTTTTTCTCTTTAACAGGTTCCATAGAGACTGCCTCCTT
>JANWKZ010000131.1 GCA_025451115.1 Bacteroidia bacterium
AAAGGAGAGGTGGCGCAATTAACAGATACCATCAACGAAATGATCGATACGCTGGCAACCTTCTCCGACCAGGTAACTACTGTGGCCCGCGAAGTGGGTGCCGAAGGAAAACTGGGCGGACAGGCAAACGTGCCCGGTGCTTCCGGAACCTGGAAGAACCTCACGGAGAACGTGAACCAGCTTGCCGCGAACTTAACAACCCAGGTGCGTGCCATCTCCGAAGTAGCCGCCGCGGTAACACAAGGTGACCTTACACGTACAATTGGTGTAGAAGCTAAAGGTGAAGTAGAAGCGTTAAAAGATACCATCAACCAGATGATCTTTAACCTGAAAGCTACTACACTCCGTAACCAGGAGCAGGACTGGCTGAAATCCAACCTTGCCAAGTTCACGCAAATGTTACAGGGTCAGAAAGAACTTAATTCAGTAACCAAAACGATTCTGTCTGAGCTCGCCCAGGTAGTAACGGCTCAACATGGTCTGTTCTACATATTAGAGGAGCATGAGAAATTCGAAGATTCGAAATTGAAGCTCATCGCGTCTTACGCGTATAAAAAGAAAAAGAACGCGCCGGTTAAATTCGCCATGGGTGAAGGATTGATCGGCCAGTGCGCTTTACAAAAAGAAAGAATATTACTCACCAACGTACCGAACGGGTATATCGAGATCAACTCGGGCCTGGGCTCATCCAAGCCGCTTAACATCATCATTCTGCCGGTATTGTTCGAGAACCGCTTAAAAGCCGTTATCGAACTTGCTTCTTTCGATTCGTTCAGCCAGACACACCAGGATTTCCTGGACGGTTTAACGGAAAGTATCGGTATCGTGTTGAATACGATCGAATCGAACTCAAGAACGGAAGAGCTCCTTGTACAGTCTCAGTCACTCGCAAACGAGTTAAAGAGCCAACAGGAAGTGCTACGCAATACCAACGAAGAACTGGAAGAAAAAGCGGTGCTGCTTGCAGCGCAAAAGAACGAAGTGGAATTAAAGAACCAGGAGGTAGAAGAGGCGAGGAAGTCGCTCGAAGAAAAGGCCAACCAGTTAGCTCTTACTTCCAAGTACAAATCAGAGTTCCTTGCAAACATGTCGCACGAGCTTCGTACGCCGCTTAACAGTTTACAGATCCTTGCGCATGAGCTTATTGAGAATCACGAGGGGAATCTTACCGACAGGCAGATCCAATTCGCGAAAACGATCAATGCCTGCGGTGATGACCTGATCCAGTTGATCAATGATATCCTGGATCTTTCGAAGATCGAATCAGGTTATATATCCGTGGATTACTCTACGATCAGCTTCAACGATATTACGCGTTATGTGGAGAACACCTTCAAGCATATTTCCGAGGCCAAACATCTCAAGTTTTCTATTGAAGCGGAGCCAGGCCTGCCTGAATATATTGAGACCGATCCACAACGTCTTAACCAGATCCTCAAGAATCTGCTTTCGAATTCCTTTAAATTTACAGAGAAGGGCGGCGTAGAACTTAAGATATACAGGGCAGATCACAATTGGAAAACACATATTCCCAGTCTGGATAATGCCGAAGCGGTTATCGCGTTCGAGATCTCGGATACGGGTATCGGTATCTCAAAGGATAAACAGAATATCATCTTTGAAGCCTTCCAGCAGGCAGAAGGTTCAACCAGTCGTAAATACGGCGGAACGGGATTAGGGCTTTCTATCAGTCGTGGTCTGTCAGATCTGTTGGGCGGAACGATCGAACTGGAAAGCGTACCGGATGAAGGAAGTACTTTCACGTTATTCCTGCCTTTACGTGTTAATGCCCACGTTGAGACCAAAACTGTGGAGACAGAGAATAAGGCTAAAACCCCGGTTAAGTCAAGTCCTTCTACTACATTCCATGTATCGGAGATCGATCAGTATTTTATTGACGAAGTGGGCGATGACCGACTGAATATTGTTACGGAAGATAAAGTATTATTGATCATAGATAATGATGTTGATTTTGCTAAAATGATGCTGCAAAAAGCGCATGAAAATGATATAAAAGCCGTAGCAACTACAAGAGGTAGTGATACTATCGACTTTCTGAATCAATTCCATCCGAATGCCATCGTTGTGAATATAAATATGGAGGATACGAATGGCTGGAAGATCATGGATAGGCTGAAGAACGACCTTACCTTGCGCCACATTCCTGTTTATGTAACTTCCAAAGAAGAAGACCGCGACGCAGCTTTGAAACGCGGCGCAAGAAACTTCCTGGTAAAACCTGTAAATGAAAGATCGTTGAAGCATCTGTTCGAAGATATTTCAGACTTTGCCAATAAAAAAGCGAAGAGTCTCTTGGTAGTGGATGATAACCTACAGGAACTGGACATGGTGGTACATGCCGTTGAAGGTGAAGATATCGAGATTACAACCGCAAAGACCGCCAAAGAAGCGATCGAGCTGGTACGCGAGCGCAATTTCGATTGTATTGTTCTCGACCTTGTATTGCCGGATGCACAGGGTCTCGATATTGTTAAAGAACTGGAAAATGATAGATCAGAGCACGAGACCGCGCTGATCGTTTATTCGGCCAAAGACCTTAACCCGAAGGAAAAAGCCCGCCTTAACCGTTTTGCAAATTCGATCATTCTGAAAACGGCCCGTTCGCTTGAACAGCTTACAGATAAAGTGGCTTTATTCCTGCACAGACCGCACAAGGAATTGCCTCAAAAAATGCGTGAAACCATTGATACGTTCTATTTGAGCGACGATGTGCTTGTGGGCAAAAAGGTTCTTATTGTGGACGACGATATGCGTAATCTTTTTGCATTAACCACGGCCTTAGAGCGCTTTGGGTTGAACATCCTGAATGCTGAAAGCGGACAGGAAGCGATCTATAACCTGGAGAAATACCGTGATATAGACATCGTGCTCATGGATATCATGATGCCTGAAATGGATGGATATGAAACAATGAAGCGCATCCGTTCAGACGAAAAGAATAAGGACATGACCATAATAGCCGTAACAGCTAAGGCGATGAAAGGCGACAGGCAAAAATGTATTGAGTCGGGCGCTTCCGATTATATTACAAAGCCTGTGAACGTTGAGCAGCTATTATCGTTAATGCGTGTGTGGCTTAAATAATTAATTAGGAAAAGATCTATATGGAAGGAAACAGCCCGGTAAGAATATTAATGGTAGACGACAGGCAGGAGAACCTGCTCGCCCTGGAAGTCTCACTAACGGGGGAGAATTACGAGTTCGTAAGGGCTACATCCGGCAAAGAAGCGTTGAAGATCCTTTTACAGGGCCAGGACTTTGCTATTATCCTGATGGATGTGCAAATGCCTATTATGGATGGTTTTGAAACTGCTGAGGTGATACGGAATAGCGAAAAGTTCAAACACGTTCCGATCATTTTCCTGACCGCCAATACCGATACGCCCGAGGATATCTTTAAAGGATATAAAACGGGCGCCGTGGATTACATGGTAAAACCTTTGTCGGCCGACATTCTGAAAGCGAAGGTCTCAGTTTTTGCGGAGTTGTATAAGAAAAATAAAGAGCTAACCAGCCAGGGGGAATCCATGAAAGCCCTGAATGATCAGCTCAAACAGCAGACCAAGTATGTTCGTAATCTTATTGAGGCCAGTCTTGATGCTATTGTGACGATCAACCGGGAGGGAATTATCACCGATATGAACGAGGCACTCGAGAAGATCACGGGCCTGTCGAGGGAAAATATAGCGGGCACTAATTTTATTGATTATTTTACACGCCCCAAGATCGCCCGTGAGGTGTACCAGGACGTTTTTGAAAAAGGACAGATCGTAGATTATGTGCTCACTATTAAACACAAGAGTGGTAAGCTTACCGAGGTGCTTTTCAATGGTTCGGTTTACAAGGACGACCAAGGGAATGTATTAGGAGCCGTTATCGTTGCCCGCGAAAAGCTGCTATCGAAATATTCGCGAAGTCTTATTGAGGCAAGCCCCGACCCCTTGATCACGTTGAACTCTGAAGGTAAGATCACGGATATGAATGAAGCGCTTTCGGAAATAACGGGGATCACCCGGGAAAAGATCACGGGTACCGATTTCTTCGATTACTTTACAGAACCTCAAAAAGCACGTGAAGTGTATGAAGAAGTTTTCTCGAAGGGATTTGTGGCTAATTTCCCCTTAACCATCCGGCATACGGATGGCAGACTTACCGATGTATTATTCAACGGCTCGGTCTATAAAGATGAAAGAGGTAACGTATTAGGCAGTGTGATTGTGGCCCATGATATCACGGAACAGAAACGTTTTGAGAATGAGTTGATAGAGGCGAAACGCAATGCCGAGAAGGAAAGAGAGAAGGCGGAAGACGCGATGAAGGCCAAACAGCAATTCCTTTCCAATATGAGCCACGAGATACGCACGCCTATGAACGCGATCATCGGGTTCACCAAGGTAGTATTAAAGACTGAGCTTACAGAAAAACAAAAGGAATACATTAACGCGATCAAATTATCGGGCGACGCGCTGATCGTTCTTATCAACGATATTCTCGACCTGGCTAAAGTAGATGCAGGAAAAATGACCTTTGAGAAGATACCGTTCAAGCTGGCAGATTCCATATCGGCCATGCTGCATCTTTTCGAAACCAAATTGCAGGAGAAGAACCTGGAATTAAAAAAGAACTATGACAGCACGATACCGGAAGTTTTACTTGGTGATCCTGTGCGGTTGCACCAGATCATTCTGAACCTGGTTAGTAACGCCACGAAATTTACAAATGAAGGGAATATCACTGTAGCAGTAGAAAAAGTGGCAGATACCGCAGAAGATATTACTATACAATTTGATGTTTCTGATAGCGGAATCGGCATACCGGAAAATAAGCTGGAGCATATCTTTGATAATTTTCAGCAGGCAAACAGCGGAACTACACGCCTTTATGGAGGTACCGGCCTTGGCCTTGCTATTGTAAAACAACTTGTGGAAGCGCAGGGAGGGAAGATATGGGTAAAAAGTAAACCCGGAAAAGGATCAACATTCAGTTTCACCTTGAGTTTTATGAAAACGAACCTGAAAATTGAAAGTGAACCCGACAAAAAGGAAATTATGCGACCCGGTGGAAATGCGAAAGTATTGGTGGTAGAAGATGTAAAGCTGAACCAGCTCCTGATGAAAACACTGCTTGAGGATGGCGGATTTGAAATGGATATCGCCGAGAATGGAAAGATAGCCATCGAAAAAATGAAAAAGGGCTCCTACGATATTATCCTGATGGATCTGCAAATGCCCGAAATGAATGGATTCGAAGCAACGGAATATATTCGTAAACATATCGATGAGGTGATACCCATCATCGCCCTTACGGCTGATGTCACTACAGCCGATGTGGAACAGTGCAAGGCCGTAGGGATGAATGATTACATCTCAAAGCCCATCGACGAAAAATTGCTTTATAAAAAACTGGCCCGCTTCCTCAAGATAGAGGATGAATTAAAACGAAAGGAAGTCTTTCTTAATGGTTCGCACAAAAATAAATACACCAACCTTGGTTATTTAAGGGAGTTGACCCGCGACAACCCCGATATGATCAGCGAGATGATCCACGTGTATCTTGAGGAAACCCCAAAACTCCTGAAAAACATTACTGACTCGGTTCAAAACCATGATTGGAAAACCCTTCAGATCTCGGCCCATTCGTTGATCCCCACTTTTTTCACAATGGGAATGAATAGGGAGTATGCCATTCTGGCGGAAGAACTCCAGGACTTCGCGATGAAGCAAAACGGCAAAGCGAATGCGTTAAGTAAAGTACAGCTGGAAGAAATAAAGGATACCGCGAAGCAGCTTGAAGCCGTATGCAACCATGCGTTCGACGAATTAAGGCAGGAATTACAAACCCTGGAAAAGCACAGCCAGTAATTCACCCTCTCTTAAGTACGCCGTTTGCAGTAAGTATTTCGGCTATTTAAATTCCCTCACTACCGAAATATAAAAAGGGCACTCTGCATTCCTTCTATTTTTGTAAATACGAAAAGCAAATGGAATGAAGACAAGGCCTACCCCTTCACAGAACTATACGGGAAAATATACCGACCTCTGGCCCGGCCATAGGTCTTTCAGCACTTTTTCAAGTATGCTCCGTAAAAGACGGGCATTCTCGGGCAAGAAATACAGGATCTTATTCTGCATCTGTATGATCCAGGTGGTCGCTGTGTTCAGCCAGGCCACCTATGATAATTTTGAGGGAAATAAACTGGTCAGTTACAGCGAAAAAGGAGGTGTCTTAGATACCGCGGCCTCTAATCCGGCTCCTGATAAGGTGAACCCAAGTTCAAAGTGTGCACTTTATGTGAGGAACCAATCGAAAAAATTCGATAATATTAAAATGAAACTGAACGCAAACCTCGTTGATGTGAGCCCTTATGCAACCTATCTGGGAGTACCTCCCTGTTTGAAAATGAAGGTGTATACTACGGCTCCCGCCGGAACGCTTGTTGAGATACTTCTCGGAAGCAGAAGAGGCAACGGCGATTATCCGGCCGGCACAAACAGTCAATACCAGGCCTATACCACAAAAAGTAATTCGTGGGAGGAACTCGCGTTCAAATTTTCCCAGATCCCGCAAGGAAGCGAAACAGCAACTACCCAGGTAGACCAGGTTACCCTTCTTTTTTCACCCAATTCTAATACTTCGGATACCTATTATTTCGATGAGATCAACGGGCCTTCTCTTGTGGGATGGCCTCCCGAAAAGATCGCTTCTCCCGGAAATGAAAAACCGGTTAAAAAAACACAACAGGCAAAAAAAACGAGAACCAATAAAAAAACAGCCGGTAAATAAAGGTCGTGATCCCTTGATCTGACATATTCTCCGAATTATTATAATTATGTATAGAAAGGAAAAATTGGCGTTCGGATGGCCAGGCATCGACGCCCGCTGGACAACAAGTGCTAAAAGCGGCGTTGGAACGTCTTTCACGTCAACCAGTAAGGTGTGGTATTCCATCAGTCATGGCATCCTGAACGAGATCTATTATCCACAAGTTGATCAGGCCTGCACCCGTGATCTGAGTCTTATCGTTACAGATGGAAAGGATTTTTTTTCGGAAGAGAAATCGGATGCTACACATCATATAAAGCTGATCGCGCGGGGAGTTCCCGGGTATCATATCACGAACTCCTGCAAAGGACATCATTACCGGATAGAGAAAGAGATCATTTCCGATCCTTTCCGCGACACCGTGTTGCAGCGCATTCAATTCTTTCCGATGAACAAAAAAAGAAAGGATTTTAAACTGTTCATGTTGCTCGCTCCACACATAGGAAATTCAGGTGCCGGTAATACGGCGTGGATAGGGAACTATAAAGGGTTACCGATGTTATTTGCGCAACGTGCCGGAGTTTCGTTGGCGCTGGCTTGTTCTATTCCCTGGAAAAGATCTTCGGCCGGTTTTGTTGGAACATCAGACGGCTGGCAGGACCTTAAGCAACACAAGGAAATGACATGGGAATTTGAGCGTGCAGAAAATGGAAATGTTGCTTTGACAGGTGAGTTTGATCTGCAGGAATCGAATGGAAACAGTTTTGTGGTAGCGCTTGGTTTTGGCAGTACACCTGAAGAAGCCGGGCAACGGGCCCGTGCAAGTATACTCGAGAATTACGAATCGGCCCGTGCTCAATTCATAAAGGAATGGGAAGATTGGGGAAAGACCCTATACCTGGCGGATAAAAAGAATTCCTCCCCAAAATATTTCAGTATCAGCGCGGCCATGCTGCGCGTTCATGAATCAAAACGCCATCCCGGTGGGTTAATAGCAAGCCTTTCTATTCCCTGGGGATTCAATAAAGGAGATGACGACCTGGGCGGATACCACCTCGTGTGGCCCCGCGACATGGTTCAAACTGCGGGTGGTCTTTTGGCGGCAAAAGCCTTTAAAGATGCCCGCCGCGTACTCAACTATTTGATGGTAACACAGGAGGCCGATGGACATTGGTCGCAAAACATGTGGCTGGATGGCGAGCCTTATTGGAAGGGCGTTCAAATGGATCAAACGGCCTTGCCCATTCTTTTGGTAGACCTTGTGAACCGCGAAACTCATTTATCAGAAGCGGATATAAAACATTTTTGGCCCATGATCCGTAAGGCGGCAAGTTATCTTGCTGCAAACGGACCAATAACCCACCAGGATAGATGGGAAGAGAACGCGGGATATTCTACGTTCACAATTGCAGTTGAGATCGCCGCTATGCTTGTGGCGGCGGAATATGCGGGTCTGAACAACGAACCCCAGTTAGCCACTTATCTGCGTGAAACGGCCGATTCATGGAACGCAAGTATTGAGCGCTGGACCTACGTAACAGGTTCTGATCTTGCCAACTTTGTTGGAGTAGAAGGATATTATGTGCGCATCAGTTCAAATAAAACTTTCGAATCCGATGTTCCGGGCTCTGATATTCTTACCATCTCCAATCGACCGAAGGGAGAGAATACTTGTCCGGCCAATGAAATGGTGAGTCCCGATGCACTTGCATTGGTTCGATATGGCTTGCGTTCTGCCGATGATCCGCGGATCCTGAATACGATCAAGGTGATCGATGCAACACTTAAACTTGATCATCCATCAGGGCCTGTTTGGTACAGGTACAACGGGGATGGATATGGTGAGCAGGATGATGGAAGGCCTTTCAACGCAACAGGTATTGGAAGACCCTGGCCACTTTTAACCGGTGAAAGAGCGCATTACGAAGTGGCTGCCGGAAACCTTAGCGCTGCAGCCGAATTATTAAAAACACTTGAAAACTATGCAAATGAAACAGGTTTGTTCCCAGAACAGGTCTGGGATTCACAGGATATTCCGGAGTACGGACTTTATTTAGGAAAAGCTTCTGGGGGGGCTATGCCCCTTGTGTGGGCGCATTCAGAATATATGAAACTCTGCCGTTCACTTAAAGCAAAAAGAATATTCGACATGCCATCGCAAACCCGCGAACGTTACCTGGTAAATAAGACCGGATCGGATCTTTTTATCTGGAACTTCAACAACCAGTTCAAATACATCCCCAAAGGAAAAATACTGCGTATACAATGTCTTTTTCCGGCTACCGTACGATGGACATACGATGATTGGAAAACATACCATGATGTAAATACACTGGATACAGGAGTGGGCGTTCATTATGCGGATCTCTCTACAGAGAAACTAGACCACAACCATAAGATCATTTACACTTTTTACTGGCAGGAGGCTGGAAATTGGGAGAACAAAAATTACACTTTGTCTATCGACAAGGAACCTTCCCAAAACAGGGCGGAAGCACAGGCCAGTCCCCCGGATCGCGACAAAATAAAACTCTTCCTTCCTTCTTAACAGAAAGGGTCTGATCCGTACCGCGCTTACATTTTCCTTTTCAGGCGATTGAATTTGCCTTGTAAACGAATAAAAAAAAAGCCGGCATTATCACGCTATAAATTTGTTACAGAAGAGAATGAGACATTGCTATGTTTAAGGCGGAGAGAGAGCATATTTTTATCGTAGAGGATAACGAGATCTATTCGATGATGCTCGATTATATCCTTTCCAAGGACAGCGTTTACAAATTTTCCAGCTTCAATACCGGGGAAGAGTGCATCCAAAATTTGGCTTTAAACCCGGATGTTATCATCCTGGATTACAATTTACCCGGCATGAACGGCTATGAGGTATTGCAGGAAATAAAGAAGTACAACCCCAATATCCACGTGCTTATGCTCACTAATAATACCGATATGAAGCTGGCCATGAAGCTGCTGAAAGCCGGTGCCGACGATTATATTATGAAGCAGGGCCATGGAGAAAAGCAGATCATAGAAAAAGTGGAAGCTCTTTTGTCTGAAGACGAAAAGAAAGAACGGGAAAGAAGCAACGCCCGAAATAAGGTTTTGTTCAAAAAACTGGCTTATGGATTGGCGATCGCCTCTATCGTAGCGGCGGGTATCATGTATTTTGTTTAGGAATTGCGAGAATAAAGTGAAGTGGAAGTTTAGCATAGTATCTTTGGCCTTTTTTCTGGTGGTTTTCACTGCCCGGTCTCAGCCGGGCGATCTGAAAAAATATTTGAAAAACGATACCTCGGTTGCCATGACAAGGCTTGTCTCTAAAAGCGATTCGGCTAACTTTTACTTTTCTATAGCCATGGAAAAAAAGAATGCACGGGAGTATCCCGAGGCCGTTGGTTATTTCACGCAAGCCATAAAAATGGACTCCTCCATGGTCAGCGCTTATGTTAACCGGGCGTACGCAAAGAACCAGTTATTGGATTATAAAGGTGCGATTGTCGATTTTAATCGGGCATTAAGATTTAAACTTACCTGGGAAGAACAGTACGAGATTCACTTTAACAAGGGACTTACAAATGCTTTGCTCGACAATCTGAAGGGTGCGATGGCTGATTTCGATTATTCGATACGTCTGAAGCCGTCTTATGCGGATGCTTATTACAACCGGAGTATAGTAAGAGGAATGGTGGGAGATTATCTCGGCGAACTTAAAGATATCAATTATGTGATCTCGCTGAGTCCAAATGACGCCCAGGCTTATAACAGCCGGGGCATTGTGCATTCGGTCATGGGCGATTATCCCCCCGCTGTAGAGGATTTTTCAAAGGCCATAGAACTCGACAAAGGAAAGATAGACGCATATTTCAACCGTGCGCTCGTTTATTATCAACTAAAAAAATACCTCGAGGCACTTGACGACTTTAATAAAGTGATAGAGGTGAGGCCGGATGCCGAAACCTATAATCGCCGTGGAAATGTAAAATGCAGGCTAAAGGATTATAAAGGCGCCTTTGAAGATTATAATGAGGCTATAAAATTAAAACCCGGAGAGTATGTGGCCTATCTGAACCGCGGCCAGGTAAAATACGACCTGAAGGATTATCAATCCGCTCTCGATGATTATACACAGGTGATAAAACTGAAACCGGATTGCTTCCTGGCTTTTTATTTCCGGGGCATTACCAAGAGAAAATTAAAAGACCTTAAAGGCGAAGTAGAAGACTATACGATGGCAATTGAATACAAGCCCGATTATGGAAGTGCGTACAATGAAAGAGGAATGGCCCGTTATGAAATGGGAGATATGTCAGGTGGTTGCGACGACCTGAACATGGCTGTGAGATTAGGAAGTAATGAAGCCTACAACAACCTGGTTAAGCACTGTAAATAAATTGCCATCTATGCATAGAAAATATCATTTGAGGAATTGCTTTTTTCTAATGGCGGTCTTTCTGCTAAGCGGCTACCTACCCGCCCAGATCGTGATCAATGAGGAGCCCAGGCGCCTGTACTACGAATTTGCCGTAAAACGCATTACGAACTTCTGGGAGATGAAGAACATGCGGGATGTTTTTCATCTGAACAAATATTTGATGGGAAAGAACCGCATCTCCGGAAATTTCTCCTATAATACGGGGCGCATCCTTATAAATAATGGCGTAGAAACAAAGGAAGAGTGGCGTCAGGCACTCGGAATTTATACGCGCGTCAGGTTCTTTGAGGAATTCAGTTTTAATTCCACTTTTTTCATTGATTTCAATAGACGCGCTTCAGCGCGATGGATATCTGATTATTCCTATTCCATAGGAAGATACAACTGGCGACCCGGAAAGTTCAATTACGGTTATGAGAATTACATAAATAACAAGTACTCGGATAACTGGGATACTTTCAGGCAAAAATTCCTGGAAGGATATTATTTTTTATCGTATTCACACAACCTTCCATATAAAATAACGAAAGCCATCGCGCTTGACAGTACAACTAACCTGAAGTTCATTTATTTTGGCCGCTACGCGATCAAATATCGCGACGAATTTGAGGCAAGGCATGGTGATCTCCTTCACGGAAAACCATCGGTGGGTGCCGCCACCCGGCTCACGATCTTTAGAGGTCTGTACGTTGAAGGAGCTGTCTATTACTTCTTTGATAAAACACAACAGCAACCCTGGGATCCCGATTACTCTTACGGCTTCGGCTATTTTGATTGGCGTTCGTTCCGTATCTCACTCACTTACGGCAACTGGGCCATCAACCGTTTTGGCGGGAAGAGTAAAGTGTACCCCGCATACGGCTTCATGGATGGACAGTTCAGGGTCATAGCGAACTGGATATGGTAAAGAAGAATTGTTTTTTAGCGATTCTTCTTAGTATGCTTATTCAGGGTACGCAGGCCCAGCTTAAATTCGTTATAGAGGATTTTGATGGAATAGCCGATGACAAGACCTTGTTGTCTAATGGCTTCTTTTCCTATGGCTCATGTTCCATAACTATTTGCAATGAAAAGGAAACGAAGAACTTCAATAACGGAAATTATGTCTCTGTAGTACGTACAAATAAAGAGAAATACGGAGGCTTTGGAAAAGGAGTAGGGAGGTGTATTCAATTAGATGTGACCACTGACCATATTAATTTCTATATTCATTCGCCTGCAGGAAGAATAAGTTACGATCTTATCCTCCAGGAAGATGATGATGGAAATGGCTCTTTCACAAAAGAAAAGGATGATACCTGGCGCGTCCATCGCGAAATGACATTCGGAGAGGATGAGTCTTGTAAATTGGAAACGATCCCGTTACTGACCTTGAAGGACGATAACCCCGGAGGCGATGGAATTTTTAACTGTTCCTACCGGGAAGGCAAGCTGTTATCCATTATTATAGATCTGCCGCAACCGGGCCTTACTGATCAAACACTTGGGTTTGATTTTTTTTCTTTTTCCAAAGGATCTTTCCCCATTAGTGCTGAGAGTGGGCCAGGATGTAGTCTTGGATTATGGTCGAAAGAAGACGACGAGGCATCATTGCTTTCTATTGCGTATACTTTTGACAAGATCAGCAACGGGAAGAAAAAAGCAGCTGTGATCCACTTTTTTCAGCCTTTTTCACTTCAGGCCGGCGACGGCCGCGAATATTATCCTTCTGTAAAGAAGATGAGTGATGTAATAGAATCGGGGTATATACCAATGGTCACCCTCGAGAACCATTTTCCGGGTTTATCTGACAGTAAGCAACCCAATCTGTATAATATACTCGAAGGTCATTTCGACGATTTTTTTGTGAAGTGGGCACAGCATATCAAAGCGGTAAAAAGTATTGTCCTTATCCGGCTTCTGCATGAGTTCAACGGCAACTGGTATCCCTGGAGTATCGCCGCTAACGACAAGAACCCGGAACTTGTGGCGAAAGCGTTCCGACACATCCATGCGATCTTCAAAGCCCAGGAAGTTGAGAATGCAAGATTTATTTGGTGCCCGAATTCCATGTCGGTGCCTCAAGAGAGCTGGAATTCTATATTGGACGCATATCCGGGGGATGAGTATGTGGATCTTGTGGGAACTGATATCTATAACGGTGCCGGAAAAGGATCCGAATTGTGGAGGTCTTTTTTGAAGGAAGGAATGGAAAATTATTTTCTATTTACAGAGAATTTCCCTAACAAGCCAATTGTAATATGCGAAACTGCGAGCCGTGAACGGACAATGACCGAACCTAAAATTTCCCAGGGAAAAGGGGAGTGGATAAAAGAAATGAGCCGGGTCCTGAAAACAACAATGAATAAAGTCGTTCTTTTGACCTGGTTCAATGAAAAGAAAAAGTTCCTTGTTAGGTCTTCAAAAGCATCCAGTAAAACCTTTACTGATCATGTCATAGATGATCCTTACTTCTTATCAGGACCTCTTGATCTTTGGAAAAAACTCCAGAAATAAAGGTCAGGCTATTCCTCTTTTTGCATCAATGCTTAAAGTGGAATGAGGCACACTACGCAGCCTCTCTTTGGAAATAAGTTTCCCTGTCATCCTGCATATACCATAGGTTTTATTTTCAATACGTATCAAGGCATTCTCCAGGTGGCTGATGTATTTCAGTTGCCTAATGGCATATTGCGATATCTCTTCCTTATTCAATTGATCACCGGCGTCTTCAATTAATTTAAAACTGGGAGAAGTATCATCCGTACCGTGATCATCCTTTAACGATAAGGTTTGCTTCATCAATTCGTAAGTTTTTTTCGATTCATCGAGTTTGGCGGTGATCATTTCCTTGAATTCCTTCAGTTCATCATCCGAATAGCGAGTCGTTTTTTGTGTTTCGTTATCAACCGGGTTCTTTTGTGCGTTATCCTGCCCTTTCATATCGTTCTTCTTCATCTCGCTCGTATTTCTAACAAAATTACCGGTAAAGCGGTTCTGTAATTCCTGTTTTCGGTCAAGGCGTATTTGTGATAGCCCAGGTAGAAAAGATATTTTTCGATCGTCTTCCGGATAATGGAAAATGGACAGATGCAGAGCGCTCAATTCGTTTTTTAATTCGTAAGCAAGTACTTAACCCACTCTCAAAAGTGGAATAAAAAACACGTTTTTCCCAATGAGAAACGGTATCGGTGAACGCCGTGAAAAAATAGCTAAAATCTGTTAAATCATAGTTCATAAAGCAACCACAGGATGGTTCGCCCGTATAAATTGAAGTAACGGTGAAAGAGGAAAAAAAATAGCCGGAAGCGGGGCAAAAATAGCCCACAGCTCCCGGGGAATTTCACTGAGTATTCACTAAAAAAAATGAGCATGAAAAAAGTAAAAAACGCGGTTCAATACAGTTTCTTAGTCTTAGCTATCTTATTTTCTATACAACTTTTAAAAGCACAACCCATTTCTGCTCACTTCTTCGGTCAGAATGCCTGGATGCCTGATACCATTGGCGATGTAAACAATTGCCAGGAACCTCCCTGTGTGTTCTACGGAAAATTGCATAAACAGTGGAGCAATATACAGGCAAGCGGAACCAAGCTCGTGCGCTTTGGCGGTATTGGTGCGGATAATAATATGCCCACCGATTATCAGTATATTAAAATGATCGACTCGATACGCGCGCACGGAATGGAACCTATAATACAGGTTCCGTTCAAGAACTGGCGTTATTCTGCCACGCAGGCAGCGGCTATTGTAAAATATATAAACGTAACCAAAGGTCGTCATGTAAAATACTGGAGCATTGGCAATGAGCCCGATCTTGGTTATTCTTATAATAGTGCGGCTCAGGTTGCGGCTTATGTTAAATCTTTCGCCCCGGCGATGAAGGATGTGGACCCTACAATTCTCATTATGGGACCTGAATGTGCCTGGTATAACTCTGCTGTAATGAACGGGCTTACTACTCCTAATGGATCTGATGACGTTACCGGTAAGGATGGCAAGGGAAGATATTATCTTGACATTATTTCTTTCCACACCTATCCTTTCAGTGGCACACAAACCCGTACCGATGTTTTATCTAAATTGGGTGCAGGAAGTTCATTCGAGAATAATCTCACCGCATTGAACACCCGTGTAGCTAATTGTAATGCCGCGCATGGTAGAACAGGCACAAACGCGCTTAAAACAGCGATCACAGAGGCTAATATTGGCTGGCAGAACAGTCCTTCTGATAACCTGTATGGTGTTGGCGCGAGCAGTTTTGTCGGTGGGCAATTCTGGGCCGAAATGATGGCAGTTGCTATGAAAAAAAGTGTGGATTTTGTAAACTTCTGGAGCGTGGCTGAAGGTAACAACATAGCCGCTAACATTGGTTACATAGATGCGAACAGTAACACCAAGAAGCCGAGCTACTACCATTTTAAAATGATGGCCGATAACTTTAAAGGAAACTTTATAAGCGGCACAGCGAATAAAGCCAATATAAAGGTTTTCGGTAGCCAGAACGGGCAACAAACTGCGGTAATGATCATGAACCAGGATATGGGTGCTAACTATAATTACACAATTAAGTTGAACACGTCTACCGCAAGCGGAAATAACCCTCTGAAAATAAATATACCAGCAGGATTTTCCAATGAGTATTCTGTCGTTATACAGAATCAATCTACTGTACTTTTAGTGTTCAACCAATCTGGCGCCATCATCAAGAAGTATGAATACACACTGAACGGGAATGCGGTTGCAAATCAACCCCCCACTTACACTTCTTTTGGCACTACACCTGTTGAGACGGTATCTACAGATGAGGGTGAGGGCTTCGAGATAGCCAAGCTTTATCCAAATCCTACCGATGGTAAGTTCTTCTTACAGCTTAACAAGCAGAACCTGGCTGGTAAGAAGTATGAGATAGAGGTGTTTAACATGGAAGGCCAATTGGTACTTACAAAAAGCACAGCTGAATTTGAAAAAGGAAAAGAAGAAGTTAACCTTTTGTTCACGGCCATGGCCAGCGGCATGTACATTGTTCGTGTGAAGCTGGGCGAAGAGATGAAAACAGCAAAAGTGGTCCTCGTGAAATAGGCCCCCATTTTATGCAGGAAAAACCCGCCCTCCAGGCGGGTTTTTTCATTTTCCGGAGAGCGTATTTACTATTGCAATGCCAGGCCAAATATTTCCTTTTTTGGCGAGTCGAAAGACTTCGTTAACGAATAGAATGTAAAACCGCTTTTTTCTCAGGTAGGTTTGCATAATAACCCGGGGCATATACCACTCCCGGGTTAAAGAACAATGTCTCTTGAATCGTAATGAGTAGAATTTTACCAAAAGTATTAATGTTGGGATGGGAATTCCCTCCGATCATAAATGGAGGACTGGGAGTTGCCTGTCATGATCTTTCGGCTGCCATGTCGGATGTGAGTGATATTACTATGATCGTTCCCAAATCGAGTAAGGGCTATAAGGTGAGGAACGTGAACCTGTTGGGGATTAATAATATTGATCCGGGTTCACTTGAGCCCGGGCCTGCGCACAAGGATCTTCCTTTTAAACTTTATGGTGTGCCTGCTAATATAGATCCTTACTATTCCGAAAAACAACATTTCTCGGGCGAGGGCAGGAGTAAGGGTACTCTCGATCCTTTTGATATAGATAATCTTTACGGCGGGGATGTGATCGGTAAAGTGCACCGCTATTCCGCGATCACGGCATCACTTGCCGCGAAAATGGATTTCGATGTGATACACGCGCATGATTGGATGACCATGTTAGCCGGTATGCAAATCAAGGCGCGCACAGGAAAACCACTCGTAATGCATATCCATTCACTGGAAGTTGACAGAAGCGGCCCTGAGAGTAAGGGCTGGGTATATCAACTGGAGAAAAAAGGAATGGAGTATGCAGATCTCCTGATGCCGGTAAGTAATTTCACGGCTTCCAACATTGAGCAGTATTATGGCATCCATCGCAATAAAATGAAGATCGTTCACAATGGGAGCAACAAAGTACAACCTTTCAAAGGTCAAAGGACCTATAGGGAAAAGACAGTATTATTCGTAGGACGACTTACCCGCCAGAAAGGACCCGAGAAATTTCTGGACATAGCTTCCAAGGTACTTGACAGCAACCCGGAGGTGCGATTCGTAATGGCGGGGACCGGTGATTATATGAAGTCGCTGCTGGACCAAAGTTCGTATCAACACATTGGCAACCGTTTTCACATGACAGGATTTCTTGGCTCAGAAAGATTGAACCACTTATTATCTATCAGCGATGTTTATTGCATGCCTTCTGTTTCCGAACCCTTTGGGCTTTCGGCGGTGGAAGCGGCTCAATTCCGTGTTCCTTGTGTGATCTCAAAACAATCCGGCGTTGCCGAGGTTCTGCGCGGTGCGCTCAAGTTCGATTTTTGGGATGTAGATAAAGCGGCCGGATACATCCTCCACCTATTGAAGGATGATGTTTTCAATAGAAAAGTAGTGGAAGATACCGGTAAATGCCTGGATAAAATAAGCTGGGATATTTCTGCACAAAAGATCATCGATGCCTATAGCGAAAAGAAATTCATCTAAAATCAACTCATATGACTTCAATGTGTTTTTACTTCCAGGTACACCAGCCTTTCAGGCTCCGGAACTATTCATTCTTTGATATTGGAAAAGATCATAACTACGAGGATCTTGAAAAGAACCGCGCTGTAATGAATAAGGTGGCCGAAAAATGTTACCTGCCTGCTAATCGGAAAATGCTTGAACTGATCAGGCGACATGAGGGAAAGTTCCGTATCAGTTATTCATTGAGCGGCACGGTGATCGAGCAATTTGAAAAGTACAGGCCCGATGTGCTGCAGTCGTTCATAGATCTTGCCAATACCGGCTGCGTTGAATTCCTGGGTGAAACCTACTATCACTCATTAAGCTTTATTCATTCACGAAAGGAATTTAAAAGACAGGTAGAAAAACACAGCGCGATTATTAAGAAATATTTTGACCAAACGCCGAAAATATTCCGCAACACAGAGCTAATCTACAATAACCAGTTGGCAGCTTTTGTGGAAAGTATGGGCTTTAAGGGAGTGCTCTGTGAAGGTGTTGGGCGTTTATTGAACGAACGCAGTCCTAATTTCCTATATCGTCCGGTTATTGGCGACCCAAAAATAAAGTTACTGCTCAAAAATCATCTTTTATCGGATGATATCGCTTTTCGGTTCTCGGATAAGGGTTGGGAGCAGTTCCCGCTTACTGTAGATAAATTCTCCGAATGGGTTTTCAAGATCGCAGGGCACGGAGAGACCGTGAACCTTTTCATGGATTATGAAACATTCGGTGAACATCAGTGGGAATCTACCGGCATCTTTGATTTTCTTGATCATTTACCCGGTGCGATCTTAAAGCATCCCGATTTTTGTTTCAAAACACCTTCGGAGGTTGTTGAAGCGTACCCGGCCCGCGATGTATACGATGCGCATGATTTTATTTCATGGGCGGATACCGAGCGGGACCTTTCGGCCTGGTTGAGTAATTCCATGCAGCGCGAAGCGTTTCGCCGTATTTATTCGCTCGAAGAAGAGATCCGCAACTGCGATGATCTGCAATTAACCGAAGATTGGGAAAAAATGCAAACTTCAGACCATTTTTATTATATGTGCACCAAATTCTGGAATGATGGGGATGTGCATAAATATTTCAGCCCCTACGATTCTCCTTATGATGCCTATATGTTCTTCATGAATGCCTTCAGTGACCTGGAATGCAGGCTGGCGGAAATAAGGGAGCGTAAAAAACGTATTTATTCCTATACGGTAGAGCTGGAGAAAACGCCGGAAGCAAGGTCTATACCCCTTAACGGGAATGAACCGGAGTACGCACAAACCGGAAGTTAATAGATGTAACATGATACTTATTGCAGACAGCGGATCAACCAAAACGGATTGGGTGCTTACTGATGGTAAGAGAAGTCTTTCCCGCTACAGCACGATAGGCTTTAACCCTTATTTTGTGGGATCCGACATGATGTATGACTCACTTATGGTTAAACTGTCGGGGGAGTTCAGCCCCGGCCAGGTAAAACAGGTTTTTTTCTATGGCGCGGGGTGCTCTAACAACGCTAATATTACAATAGCCAATAAAGCGCTCACACGTTTTTTCTCAAACGCTAAGGTTTCCGTTAATCACGATATGCTCGCGGCGGCCCGTGCCCTTCTGGGCAATAAAAGCGGGTTTGCTGCGATCATCGGAACCGGTTCTAACACCTGTATATATAATGGTAAAGAAGTGGAGTTCAATATCGACTCGCTTGGATATTTGTTAGGCGATGAAGGAAGCGGAAGTTATATCGGCAGAAAGATCGTAAAGGATTACATGCGCGGGCACCTGCCAAAGTCTCTCGAAAGGAAATTTCTGAGATATTATAATTTGAAGCCGGCAGACATCTTTGATTCACTGTACAACAAGCCTTCGCCCAATCGCTTCCTGGCCGGTTTCTGTAAGTTTGCCGACCATAATAAAGAGCATGAATATATTAAAGAGATCCTGCTCTGTTCGTTCACTGATTTTTTCGAGAACCTGGTAAGTCGCTATCCCGATTACCGGAAATATACATTCAATTGCGTAGGATCGGTAGGTTTTATCTTTAAAGATCAACTCAGGGAAGTGGCCGGTAAATACGACATGAAAGTTGGAAAATTGATCTCATCCCCGATCGAGGAATTGGTGAACTATCACTTGTCAATCTAAGTAATTCTAAAGAGTAGAAAAACAAGTGGAGGTATTAACCCTCCACCTGATGAAGCCCTTCCTTATTATTGTCTGCCGTTTGTGGTGAGTTAATTGGAATGATCTTGGATTCCTCAGCAGCAGCATTTGTTTCGGTATTTGCTGTAAAAGAGGTGGAAAGAAGGCTATTATTTTGTGATAGTGAGGCTTTGAACACGGATGGACTTACGCCGGTTACTTTTTTGAACTGGTTCGAGATATGTGCCACACTGCTATAGTGCAGTTTAAAAGCGATCTCTGTCAGCGTAAGATCATTGTACATCATCAGTTCTTTAGCACGCTCGATCTTGGTGGCGATGATAAAGTTCTGAATGGTATTGCCGTGTATCTTTGAGAAAAGGTTTGACATATACGTATAGTTGCAGTTCAGTTTCTGGCTCAGGTAATCCGAGTAGTTAACCTTTAGCTGGCTTTCCGAATAATAGATCATATCGATGACCACACTCTTGATCTTTTCGGTTAATAAGTGTTTTTTATCGCTCCGGAGCTCGTGCTTCACTTTATTGATAGCGTCTGCGAGTTCTTCGGTCGAATTCTCTTTCTGTGTCAGGCTTCCGGTATCCTGGAAACTTCCTTCTTTGCGTATGGGCTCGGTAAATGTTGAATTCACGGACGGCACCTCTTTGTGATTAAGCATATTCTTTGTTTTTGGTTAGTGTTCAAGTAAATTGTGTCTCAAAGATATTTCAGAGAGAGGCCTTTCGGGGGTATATTCGGTGAAAGAGGGCTATTTATAGCCAAAGAAGGGTGTTTTAAAAGTAGGTTTTCAGGCCTTTTTCCATCTTTGGGGCTATTGGGCTTTTTCAGGCGTTTGAGCCACCTGGCCAGGTAGTTGGCCAATCAGAATTTTGTCGAGCATTTCTTCCAGCTTTAAGCTGTCGAGGGATCCAGAGCGATAGTCGCGACAGAGTTTTTTAAGCACGTTCTTTTGTTCGGAGGCCTTTTTAGAAGGCCCTTCTTCAAGGAAACGGCCGTATTTTCCGAAGTCGGAAGGACTGATCTTTTCGATCTTAAAAACAAGCCAGGTTGCAAACAGCAGGTTAAAGATGAAAAGCGAGGGTTTGAATAAAAAGCCGTATTTCGACATAACTATTGGATTAAGTGGTTTCAACCGGTTTCCAATAAGCGGCCCGGATCATAATACTTAGTGATACGATGTTGAATATGCACCAGAATGTATTGGCCGCGAAACCGGAAGGCGTGGGATGCTTGCCCTGCGAAAGGAGGTATGCGTTATAGGCTATCCCAACCAGGGTAAGTAAAATAATGCCAATATGGGGTAATATATGCTGTGTGTTCTTTCCTATCTGTATTTCCTTTGGGGTTACATTGAACTTTACTTTTTTTCCGCTAAGTACATTTACAAGAGATACCAGCATGAACCAGAAACTCGAAATATAATATTGATCGCCACGCTTGGTGTTTATTCCCCAGCAACCTAGGGTGATAGTAATTGTGTTAAGTATCTGGAAGGGCAGGAAGTATTTGAAAAAATCAAAACTGTAGGCCTGTACCGGTAATGAAAGCGTAAAAAAGAAACAGATAGGGCTGAGTAAAAAAATGAGTACCCAGAAAGGAGCAAAATACGACCAGATCGTGCTGAAATAACATATTCGCTGTCGCCACGAAAGACCCTTAATGAATAAGGGATTATCTTTGATGGCGATATCGAGAGAACCTTCAGCGTAGCGCTTGTGCTGTTTTATCCAACTATCGAGGTCTTGCGTGGACAGCATCTTGCACTCTATGTGGGGGTGTTGTATACTTTCCCATTTATTCTCTTTGTCGGCATGCAGCATAATAGAAGTGTAGATATCCTCTGAAGCATGGTATTTGAATGGAATAAGTTCCTGTTGAAGGATCTGTTCGTTCGTTCTTTGATGGATCTCTTCAGAATCATTTGTTTTGTCCGCCATTTCGTGCTCAAATTTCAGTATTCCTTCGGCAAAATCTTTCAGGGCCAGGCCCATAATGGCTTCCCTGCGATGTACGGAGCCGGCCCCGCAACAAAAAGCTGCGTTGTGATAGTTGCGCTTACGGAGGATCGCGTCATAAAACAAACGTGGATCATTTCCGTAGATATCTTCATTCACTTTTATTTTCCCGAACAGCGAGTGTGTTATCTTACCAATAACTTTGTTCCTTATACGTAAGACGCGTAACAATACATCACTCAGTTTTTCCGGTTCTGTAGTATCATAGAACCATTGTGGGGTTTGTACCCAGGCCACCTTTTTCTTTCTAAAATAACCGGTTGTATTCACGAGAAATTCCGGGAAGACTCTCGTATCAGCATCCAGTATTGCAAAAAGATCTCCGTCTGTTTGCTCGAGAGCATTCTTAAGGTTTCCGGCTTTGTATCCTCTATTATGCTCACGCAGTAAATAATATACTCCTTCTTCTTCTGCCACCTGCTTCATGTTTTGTGCGTCCGGGTTTCGGCCGTCCCTTCTTCCGTCATCCAGCACATAGATCTTAATATCAACACCCTCGGGATAGATCAATTCTTTGGCGTTTCTTATACTGTATCGAACCAATTCCACATCCTCATTATAAGTGGCTATGAATACGTCTATCAGGATCGGGCGGTCAAACCCCCGGTCGATATCCTCTATATCCGACAGATATTTCACCGGTGTTTGTTTTTCGGGGTCTTTGTACGACCAGAAGTTTATGATGATCATCACGGTGCTTATAAAGCTCAGTGTTTCTGCTACAGCGAGGGTAACGGAGAAAGCCATAGCGTCCGGGTTCAGCGAAAAACGCCAACGCCAGTTAAGATAAGCTATACCCAAAGCGATCGTTAAGATCCCGAAGAACTGGAACAATAACGTTCTTGCGTTGTTAGCGGGTATTGCTTTGTAGGGTTCCCGGTGATCGAACCGGTTAAAGTAAAATTCTTTTTCTTGCATTATTTGCAAACCAGGATATGGTCCAGTCCCAGCGAACGGATCTTGTTCCTTATTTTTTCGTTCACATTCACAAATTGTACGTCAACCCCCTGTTTCAGAAGGGATTTTAAAAGGTCGATAAGACTTGCCATCCCCGCATTATTAATAAAAAAAATATTCTTAAGGTCATAGTACTGTATGCCCTGGCAAAAGACACCCGAAAGTTCCGCTTTGATCACCAACTGACTTCCGTTCAGGTTAATGCTTTTGATCCCGGAACTCTGTGGTTCATTTCCAGCAAGTGGGTGCACCTCTTTGTTTTCCGCCTTGATTACATTGTGTGTTTCGTGTAAGGCCGGGTTCGCGGTGTTCCCGGCGTTTCCATTAGTTTCCATATTCGTATTTTATTTAATCTTTTATTGAACTCAATCAATACACAAAATTACGCATGTATACCACCTTCACTTTTTACTATTCGTTGATACGGTATTTAACATAGCTGAAAGGAGCCCTGGGTTTTTGTAATGATCTGTTTCACCTCGCATTGACAAGGGTTTTTCTGCGGCAAGTTTTTTCCCGTTTTAAACTATATGTTGCAAGCTCCTGCCGATTCTCAAAAACCCCTCTTTATAGAGTTAGGTATATTTGATCCAGAACAGGTAAACTACCGTCATGCAATCAAACAAGAAAGCATTCTTAATCCTCGCCGGCCTGGTTTTTACCTCCCTGCTTATTTTCTGTGCCGAAAAAAAATTCCTGGTGGCGGAGAAAAGAGGTTCAGCACTTGGAAAATATGAGAAACTGCCCTGGAAAGAAAAAATACTCTTGTTAGTGGAGGATTTTGAGGGAATTAGTGCAGATACAGCTTTGAAGAATGAAAAATTCTTTAGCTATGGAAGTGTCGGGATCAGGTTGAGTGACCCGAAAGAAGGGAGTGACCTTCTTTCCGGAGAAACGACCCTTGAAGTTGAATGGAAAGACAAGGAACCCTTTGGGGGATGGGGAAAAGGAGTTGGCGAGAACCTGGACCTGGACGCTGAAACAGCGTATTTAAATTTCAGGATCTATATCCCGGCTTCTAATGGGCAAAATGATCTTCTTAAAATAACCCTTGAGGAAGACGACAATGACAACGGTGTGTTAGAAAAGGAAAAAGACGATTCCTGGTCAAGTAGGGTAACGATCCCTGCCAAAGACAGATGGCAGCTTATCTCCATACCACTTAAGGATTTTACGGACGACAGTCCCGGAGGAGATGACAAATTGAATATAAGCCGTAAGGGCGGCCTTCACACCCTTATATTCTCTTTTACGCAGCCGAAAAAATATAAAAAGGGCACAAAATGGTATTTTGATTTTATTTTCTTTTCCAGTGGCCCCATAACTGACTCCCAGTCTTTAGAGCACAATTTAAATTAACAGTATGCGCCAGGTAAATCTCAATCAAAGGATCTATTTCAAGGACCTGGATATTTTAAGGTTTATCGCGGCCTATCTCATTGTGTTGTTGCATTGTTTTTTTGGTTGGAAGGCTTTTTTCGGAAAAACTCCCTGGGTAGGATCACTGCCCGTATTTTGGCAGGCAAAGACCGAAATAGTACTTCGTAATTTCGCTTTTGGCGTGGATATATTTTTCCTGATAAGCGGTTTTTTGATCACCTACCTACTCCTCTCGGAGAGAGAAAGGACAGGGAGGGTGGATGTTGTAAAGTTTTACATACGCCGTGCTTTTCGTATCTGGCCGCTTTATTTTCTATTGATACTCACGGCTCCTTTGCTCACCTATTTCTTTTTCGAACAGAGCCCTGATTATTTGTACCAGTTTTTGTTCGTAGGAAACTTTGACGTGATCGCGCATGGGGCGAAGTCGGCGGCCACCGATCATCTGTGGTCTATTTGTATCGAAGAGCATTTTTATCTTTTTTGTCCGTTGCTTATTGCGTTCATTCCCGAAAAAAGAATGCCCCAGGTATTATTGGCGATTGTCATAGGCACGATCCTTTTCAGGAGCTATGTTGCCGAAACGCAGGAGAACTACGGGATGACCCTATATATGCACACACTGAGTCGAATTGATGTCCTGGCCATTGGCGGATTATTAGGATACATGCATTTTAAAGGATTTTTAAGATTTAATCATTCTATCGGTACGCGGATCCTTGTATATGCTACATTTATTTTTCTTTTTGTATTTGTTGATTACAGTGAGTGCGGGACTTTGTTTTCTTCGGCGTTTAAGAAATACACGTTTGTAGGCCTTGCAGCTTATTGGGCCGGAAATTTTCTATTCCACCCGGGTGCTGTTTGGATGGTAGAAAAGAACAATTTTCTGCATCGTTTCGGAAAAGCTTCGTACGGTATATACATGTTTAACCCCGTGATCATTCTTATCGTATTGCATTTTTTTGCAAGGAATAATTGGCAAAATTACCTGGCCTTTCTTACTGTTGTTCATGTATTGCTTTTTAGTATTACGTTTTTGTCATATCGCTTCATTGAACTTCCGTTCCTGGCCTTAAAGGAGAAATATGCTGTTATACGAAGCGGAGATATCGTGAGAAAGGAAGAGAAGGATGTAAAGGAAGAGGAAGATTTTTCGGATACGGAGATCATCCCCTTGGGAAATGTCAACGAAGTGAGAAAAGACAATTTTTACAGGTAAACAATCTCCTCGTTAGGCTATACTATTGAGCCTGCTACCGAAAAGCACGGACGAAGGTTGCCATCCGAATTAGTTTTGTAGGGATATAAAATAAATAAATCATGAAGAAAAATTACTTATTGGCACTATTCACTATTATATTATTGAATGTGCATGCCCAAACTTTCAGTTGGGCAAATCGCGGAGGTCTTTGGGCCTACGATTACGGATACGGTGTTGAAACCGATAATTCTGGGAACGTTTATGTGGCCGGGAAGTACGAATTGATGGCGGATTTTAACGGGATCATTCTGCCCTGTAACAATTGTAACCACGATGCTTTCCTGGCAAAATACAGTTCGTCGGGCGTTATTAGTTGGGTTGTAACTGCAGGCGGGATATTGGGCGACTATGCTCATGGCCTGGCCTGTGATGGATCTTTCCTGTATTTAACAGGTGAGATCGAGGGGGCCGGAGATATAATCAATTTCACAGGATCATCGATCACCTTAACAGCCGGAGGCGATAATGATGTTTTCCTGGCGAAATACGATCTGAACGGGAACCTGATCTGGGCAAAAAGCGCGACAGGTTTCAACAGTGAAAAGGGATTGGCCATTACCTATGATAATGCAGGTAATGTGCTCGTCTGTGGATATTTTGAGACCGGAACTACATTTGGTGGAACTACCACGCTTACCGGTAACGGGCAGCAGGACATCTATGTTGCGAAATACGACGCGAATGGGAATTTTATATGGGTACGGAAAGCAGGCGGGCCCGGAAGGGACGAGCCCAAAGGAATTAAGTGCGATGCTGCGGGGAATATTTATGTATGCGGGTTCTATTCGAACGGAGCTGTGTTCGGGTCGCAGACACTTACCGCACCCAATGGATATTATGAAGCTTATCTTTCTAAATATGATAATAACGGAACCTTATTATGGGTAACTACCGGCGGCGGTAATTACGACGAGGTAGCCTGGTCGATAGCCATGGATAATGCGGGATTGATCTATATAGCCGGCGAGTTCAATGCATCGGCTATGTTCGGCTCAACCCAATTGATCACATCAGGTAATGCCGATGTCTTTGTTGCCTGTTATAATTCTTCCGGAAACACCTTATGGGCCAAAAGAGCAGGCGGACCATTGATCGACAGGGCAAGAGGATTGGATTGCGACGGAAACAATCTTGTTATTACGGGGCAGTTTGGCAGCACAGCTAATTTTGGTTCTA
>JANWKZ010000132.1 GCA_025451115.1 Bacteroidia bacterium
GTACCGCGGCGTTATTATACCAACAGTAACTTCCCGATGTTCGATAACCTGATCGACATTAACGAACTCGTTACAGGCTTCGCTATCCTCGCTGCTTTTGCGCAGGTGGTGTTCCTGATCAACTTCTTCTATAGCATGTTCCGCGGCGATAAAGCTCCGCAAAACCCATGGGGTTCTAACACGCTGGAGTGGACAACGCCTATGGCGCATATACACGGTAACTGGCCAGGCGCGCTTCCTGAAGTACACCGTTGGGCTTACGACTATAGCAAGCCCGGCCACAAGGATGATTTCGTTCCGCAAACTGTTCCGCTGCTCCCCGATGAGCACGACGGCGGCGAACACTAGCCCCCTAAATACAGATTTAAAAAGAATCCCTGCTGAGAAGCGGGGATTTTTCTTTTATACAAATCCCCCGGAGATATAAATTTCTCCCCTCCCAGGGGAGCCCAGGGGAGATGTCTCGGCTAGCCGAGACAGAGGGGTCATCTGGAATTAAAAGCCCATCACCAAGAATAATCTCCTACCTTTGCAGGCATGTCAATGCCCTTCAAACAACGCTTAAAGTTCTACGGCTTCGGCTTTGCGTTGGGGTTGGTGATATTGATCAGTATCCTCAACAAAAAAGGCTGTGCGGGACTTAACGAACGTAAAGCCCAGGAACTCGCATTACAGGTTTGGAAGATCAGCGACGCGCAACGTTGCAAGCTGAATTGCATTGGCCTTACCACCGATACACTTTTCATGAAAGCCGTACGCGATTGCTACGTTAACTATGATAAAAGCGAGATACACGCCGACCCCTGCGGTACTTATGTATTAGAAGGCGGTAAAGGCGCTGTGGCTACTTTTACGCTCCTGGTTGCAGACTGCCAGAATACTTCCGAACTGCAGGATATAGTTACCTCGAGGGCCTGCGATTGCAAGTAGGGATACGTGTTTTCACCTATTGACGAAAACCATTTTTTGCTTATTTTAGCTTACTAAATCTTAACTCTATGAAAAAAATACTATTTATCTTTTTAGTAGCGCTGTGCACTATAAATGTCGAGGCGCAGTTAATGAACAAAATGTACTCCTGTTCCAATTTTTTTGACTCCAAGAGGTCAACCAAATCTTCCACAGGAGGCCACCTTATATATTATCAACCCATGGCAGGGGGCTCTAATCTCATGAGTTTAGATGCGAGCGGCAATATTTTATGGAATAAGGCATACGAGAATAATTCGATGGCATTGAATTTCACTGATTTCTGCGAAGTATCCGGCGGTAAACTGATCGCTATCCGGATCGCCGGAGCCATGGAGAGCATGACTTTTAATTCAGTTACAGGCGCACCGATCAGTCACGATAATCGTATTATTAATGCCGGATCCTGGTCACCCTCAGGCCCAACATTGCTCGCCCCGGATGGAAACGATGCGATCTTTGTAAGCCCTGACGGAGCAAGAGATTCCTTATATGTAGGAAAGGTCCTGGGCAGTAACGGCTCTATTTCTTATATTAATGTTATAAATTTCAATGGGGTTTTAAGTACCGACTATAGTTATAGCCCAAGTGCAATGAAAAGAACTTCTACAGGCCAATATCTTATTCTATGCGACATACATAATTCTGCTAATACCAATTTTAAACAAGCCATTGTCAAGGTTGATGCAAATGGTAATGTGCTTTCCTTTAAATATTATGATTGTCCCGCGGGCACGGTTTATTGGACGGGCAACTCGATCACGGAAGCTTCAAATGGTGACATATTGGTTTCCGGGTATGCTAATGTTTCTTCCGTTACCGGTTCGTACATTCTCAGATTTGATCCCAATGCCAATTTTATTTGGGGCAAGCACCTGGTCAACCAGGCAAATAATACATTTCATACGGAGCATGCCAATGGCGACATAACATTAGGAGTTTCTGCACAGGCTCTTTCGCCTGACAATGTTACGCGATGCGGATTGGTAAATCTGAGTTCATCCGGATCATATCTTTGGGCCCGTAACTTTGGTTTTTCAGGCTCCAATATGTGTGGTATAAATACGGATGCAAATGATCTTACTGAAGTGGTGCAAAATTCACCGATGACCGGGCCTGGAGCTTTTGTGCTTCAAACGGCTGATCTTTCCGGAAACATGCCAGGCTGTTCAGAGTCAATAGGTCCAATTTCAATGAACAATCTTAACTTCATTGTCAATTCCGCTAGCCCATCCGTGGTTGGCGCATCACTTAATTTATCCACGCCTTTTTCATTTACTGAATTGCCTCCCTTAAACTTTACCACTTCCACTCCCGACATCATTGTAAGCGGTGTAGTTAGCAATCCGGCATGTTTCGGGCAATTTGGTAACGTTAACATCAGCGTATCTGCGGGGTATCCTAATTATAGCTATTCGTGGAGTAACGGTACAAGTAACCAGAACCTGTTAAACGTTTTAGGCGGCACCTATTATTCGAGGATCGTTGATGCTAAAGGCTGTGTAGCGGTAGATACCTTTAATGTAATTGAGCCTCCACAACTTTCGGCTACCTATACCGTGAGCCACGTTACCTGCTTCGGCGCCCAGAACGGAAGCATCAATGTAACAACGATTGGTGGCACGCCGGGTTATGATTATCAATGGACCACATTAGCCACTAGCGAAGACCTTACCGGCCTGAGCGGAGGATTTTATCAGCTTACAATAACGGATACCAATAATTGTAGTAAAACAGTTGGGGTTGCCGTAAGCGAACCACAGCAGCTCATAGCCGGCATCATTTCCTCTCAAAATGTGACCTGTCATGGTGCGTGTAATGGAAGCTTAACAGGAATTGCTTCGGGCGGCACACAGCCTTATACCTATCAGTGGAACAATCCGGGCAATAGTACTACTACCAATATCACAGGTTTGTGTCCTGGAAATTATCTTTTTTCGGTTACCGATTCCAAGAACTGTTTTACTTTTTCTAACGCGGTGATCACAGAGCCGGCGGCTTTAGCCGTTTCTTCGAATACAACAGATGCCCAATGTGGCTCTGCCAATGGTGCTGCCAGTGTACAGGTTACCGGAGGTGTTACTCCGTATTCGTATTCCTGGTCGAGCGGTTCTACCAATGACACAGCCACGAATTTATATGCAGGCACTTATACAGTGAATGTACTCGACGCGAACAATTGTCCTGTTTCTGCTACTGTGAATGTGGACCTGACCACCACGGTATCGGAACTTTGCCTGGTAACGGTTGACTCTATGTCTACACATAATATTTTGATGTGGGATAAGACCGCATTCACCAACGTAGAATACTTTAATATTTACCGTGAGGATATTACCAACAGTTATACATTGATCGGTGCTGTTGACTACGATTCATTAAGCGAATATCATGATATGGATATGAATTTCGCCGACCCTAATGTAACTACTAAGCGCTACAAGATCTCGGCCATGGATACCTGTGGGAATGAAAGCGCAAAGAGTAATTTTCACAACACAATATTCATTTCAGACAACGCAGGTACTTTTACCTGGAATACCTATACTATTCAGAACAGCGCTAACCCTGTTACAAACTACAAACTGATGCGCGACGATTTTGCTACCGGCAATTGGCAGCAGATCGGCATTACAGCCGGCACGCAAAACGTTTTGAATGATCCGAATTACACTACGTTTCAATCTACGGCCGACTGGCGAGTAGAAACGGTGTGGTCTATCTCCTGCACATCAACGATGCGCCAGGATGGAAATAGTATACAGGGAGCTATAGTTAAGTCAAAATCCAATATCAGCAATAACCGTGCAATTGGAATCCAGGAAAATGCGAACACTAATTTTGGCATGTATCCAAATCCTGCCGGCAATGTATTAACTATTCGCTCGAAGAATGGCGGAACAGCTGAGATAGTGAATGCTTTAGGAGAAACTGTACTGAAAGCTAACCTGGATGGTGCACAAAACACACTTGATATTTCAGCTCTCGCTAATGGGATTTACTATGTGAAGATAGCGAACACCCAGGCGCAAACCCTGAAGAAACTGGTGGTACAGCGATAACGACTCTCCTTTGCACTTTTCCATATCTTAGAAAGATGAGGAGAATTCTCCTGGCGATCTTATTGATGAGCGACTGCTTTCTGGGCGCCCAGGATAAAAGTCGTTATATAGACAGCCTGGTAAAAGATCTGCAGGTACATAGGACGGATAAAGCACGAAACTTTGCGTATACCGAACTCTCCTGGCACTACAGGCTTATCGATATAGGACTTGCCTCAGCCTATGCTGATTCGAGTATTGCCTCATCAAGGGCGCTTAACAACCAGGGGAACTTATGGGCGGGACTGAACAATAAAGCAATCGCTTTGTCTCACCTCGGAAAGCAAAAGGAATGTTTTGAATATTACTCTATGGCGCTGGCCGTAGCCGAGAAAAATAAATTCAGAAGAAAAGAAGCGCACACCTTATTTAATATCGGCACATTTTTCAGGGACCACGACGATTATAAAACCGCCAAGGAATATATTTTAAAAGCATCCGCGATATATACCGAATTGAAGGACACGATCAAACTGATCACTATCTATTCCGGCCTTGGAGGTAATTACGGCTACCAGGATAGCAACAAATTAGCCCTATTCTATTATACAAAAGCATTCGACCTGGCAAGATCTATAAACGATTCAAGTGAAATGGGATTTGCCGCTAACAATATAGGGAACTGTTATTACTATATGAACGACCCCAAACGTGCCAAGGAGTATTATTTTAAAAGCATAGGCTATCACGAGCGAAATGGCCTCACATCAGATCTTGCCAGCTCCTATAGCAATTACGCTTATATGCTTAATGAAGACGGTGATCATGAAAAAGCAAGGTCATTTTACTTAAAAGCGCTTGCCATTTCAAAAAAAACAAAAGACAAAATACATCTCATCAGGGTGTACCAATACCTGGCAGAAATGTTCATGTCGGCCGGTGACTATAAAGCTGCGTACTATTATTCGGACACTTCGCACATGATGAAAGATTCAGTGGCTCTAGAGCAGAACAGCAAAGCGATACATGAAATGGGCCAGCGATTTGATTCGGAGAAAAAGCGCCTGGAGATCGGGAATCTTGGGAGGGAAAATGAATTGAAAGAAAAACAGAATAAGGTACAGCGCATGTTGCTTATAGCAGTTGGAGCGGCGCTGGTCATTTCATGTGTATTGGGATTATGGGCGTACCGCGAGTTCCATCAGAAGAAACAAGCAAATATGATCATTGAAGAACAGAAACGTGCGATAGAAGAAAAGCAAAAGGAATTATTGGACTCCATTCATTATGCCCGACGCATACAGCGATGTCTTATCACAAATGAAAAGGCCATCGATAAAGCGCTTAGAAGACTCAATAAGTCATAGAGCTATTATTTTCCCGTTACCAATAAATTCCTCGCGGCTTTTTCACCGCATTTATGGTATTTAGTATAGGCTTTTGCCGCGCGCGAACGCATGGCTTCGGCGTTCTCGCCGTTCACATAGCCGGTTAAGGCATCGTGCAAACTATAAGCTTCCGGGCACATGAGGCCCGTGGTCCATACAATGGGATTGGCTTGTGTTTGTTCTAAATAGGAAGAAAAATAACTCTTACTGTAGCAGGCAAGAATGATCGCGTCACGCTTTTTACCGTCGGCATTTTTAAAACTTTCTTCAAGTGAAAAATCCATGAGACCATCGTGACCGGTGTAGGCGAGAAGCTTCGCGTTTCCGAAAATACCAAGCTTCAGGTCATTCACTTTCAAAATTTCTTTTTTCTGTCCCGCGCAGCTTTTTAAAAGATCAACCGTGCATTCTTTTATGTATTTTCCGTTGTACGCATCAGCTATCAGGTAATAGTTTTTGCTTACATGTTTAAATACTACTCGCTCCATTAGGACGGAATCCGGCTTGAGTGATTGCACAAATTTCCATTCGGTGCTTTTCTTGAAATAGGTTCTTACTCCGTAGCCACAGCCCCAGTATAAATTATTATTTGGATCTTGCCCGTTGCCTATTTTGGAAGGTACAGGCACAATGCCCTGGTATTTGTTATCGCAGAGCGCTACGAAAACGTGGATCGTTTTGAAATTTGTGTCAGGTAAAATTATTTCTGTTTTCTTTTTGACCTCGGCTTGAGGTATGGCAACCGTTTCTGTGCTTTTAACACCGAGGAAGAACAAAATGTAGATAAGTATCCAGTACATACTTTTGTAACGAAAGAATGATCGTTTTGGTACACCAGGCCTCGTTAAATTTCCTTAAAGGCGGATCCCTATAACAAGAACATCATCAACCTGCTCAAGCTCGCCCCTCCATTCTAAGATAATCCTTTCGAGTTCCGTCCTTTGCTTCTCCATAGGAAGACTTGAGTTCCTGAGCAAAAGCTCCTGGAAAGGTCTGTACTTGAATTTCTTTCCTTTGGGGCCCCCAAACTGATCGGCGTAGCCATCTGTGAACATGTAAATGATGTCGCCTTTTTTCAGTTTAAGTACATGATTCGTGAAAGGCTTCTTCTCTTCATCAGTCGATCCGCTCACAGGCTGTTTGTCAGCTTTCAGTTCGCTCATCACCCCGTCGCGTAATAAAAAGATGGGATTGTTGGCTCCGGAAAAATGAACGGTTCTTGTTTTGAAATCAATGGCGCACATGGTCATGTCCATACCATCGCGTATCACCTCGCCTTTATTGGCTTTTAGATTTTTGGGCAGCTCCTGGTTCAGAAAATCCAAAGCTTCGGCCGGAGAATTGATGTTCGGGTTCTTGATGGTTTGGTTCAGCAGGGTATTCCCGATAATGCTCATCAGCGCGCCGGGAACGCCATGGCCGGTGCAATCTACGGCCGCAACAATCGCCAAACGCTCATCTTTTACAATTTCTTTTCCCTGTGGGGTAAGTTGTACGGAGGTTACCCAATAAAAATCACCACTTACAATATCCTTGGGCATGTAGAGCACAAAATGGTCCCTGAGTATTTCGCTGATCTCTTCTTCACGAGGCAGCATACTGCGTTGTATGCGTTTGGCGTAATTGATGCTATCGGTAATATCCTCGTTCTTCTGGCGGATTATTTTTTCTGTGCGTTTTCTTTCGGTAATATCAGAAGAATAAACGCGCAGGATCTTGCTTTCGGGAATGGCGTACACTTTTTGCTCGTACACTTCCTCTCCAATGGTGATCTCGCAGAGATAAGAACTCAGCTCGCCTTTTTGAAAAGATTCGAATTGCGGACGGATAATATCGAAGAGGCCATGCGAACTTCCTTTTTCCTGCATATCCGGAAAGCGTTTCCTGGCTGCGGGATTCAGATAGCTCACGGTTCCGTTTAATCGTAATTCAATTACCGGGTTTGGATTTTGCTCGGGGAAAAGGGCCAGGTTAGCCAATCTTTTTTCGATCTCTTTTTGATTGGTGATATCGGAGGAATACACGCGCAGCAAATTACTTTCAGCCAACGCGAATACTTTTTGTTCATAGATGGCTTCGTTCACCGTTATCTCGCAATTGAAATTCTGTAACTCCTTTTTTCTAAAGGAATCTATCTTAGTAAAAATATTGGCAAAGAGGGGATGCGAAATTCCTTTTTGCTGCATATCCGGGAACCGGTTCTTTGCCGCAGGGTTTAGATAGCTCACAGTCCCATCAAGCTTCAATTCAATTACAGGATTGGGATTCTGCTCCGGAAATAGCGCCAAATTGCCCAGGCGTGCCTCGGTCTCTTTTTGTTTAGTGATATCGGAAGAATAAACACGCAGGATATTACTCTCAGGAATGGCGTATACCTTTTGCTCGTAAATGTGTTCATCCACCACCAACTCGCACGCATACATTTTCAGGGAGCCATTTCTAAACTCATCGAGTCGCGTCGAGATCTCGGCCAGCAAATGGTGTTCGAAACCGCTTACCTGCAGTTCCGGAAAAAGTCTTTTAGCTGCGGGATTCATATAGCTTACTTCTCCTGTCAGCCTAACCTCTATCACTGGGTTGGGGTTTTGTTCGGGGAAAAGAGCCAGATTGGCGAATTCTTTTTTGTCTTTCACCACTTTGCGGAAGGCAAAAATGAGCGTGAGCACAGAGCCTATGCCTAAAAATATACTGATCCATAAAACAGCGTTGTTCATGCCTCCTGTTATTCTATAGCCGCGCGTATAACCGCCGGAATTTCCATTTTGGTGTTAAGGTTGAAATCAAAGAATACCACTACATCATGCGCCTCCGCACAGATCTCATTTTTCTCATTCAGTATCTGGTGGTGCAGGCCAAAACTGGTGGTTTTAATGAATTCAAGCGTGGTTTGTATGATAATATTGCCGGGGTAGTGCAGGGGCTTCAAAAAGGTACAGCCCGTAGAAGCCAGCATGGGCCCCTTTTTGGTCTCAGCGTACATTTGGATAATGCCCGCCTTTTCCCAGTAATTCACCCGGGCGGCCTGTATGTACTTCATAAAGGCCACGTTGTTCACATGGCCAAAAAGGTCCATTTCGCTCCAATCGATCCGTAGGGCCAGCTTGGTTGTAAATTTCATATCCGCTAATATACCCATTATAATAATCAAAGAAATGTCCGCATAACTATTTAATAAACAAATAATTAACCTCCGAAACCTAAGTTTCCCCTGATATTTTTAAGTACGGTAACTTTTGAGTAATTTTGCACCATTAAAACAATTTAAACCCATATCAAATGAAACAAATTTACTTAACTATCAGTGCGATCGCACTTTCAATGATTGGTTTAGCTCAAGGGTCAAGGACCGCTAACCAACCGAATGTTGAGCTGAACCCAGCTAACATGTCACTTACAAAAGTTATCAATAACCCAAACCCGGCTCCTCAGGCAGCAGGCGACACTGTTTGGATCTTTGACGGCGCTTTCTCTTACAACTGGGATGGTAACCTTCCTGTGTCTTACAGCGTAGCTTTAGAAGACCTTGATGGATTTACACACACCTCAGGGTATGTGACCTATTTTGGTTCTACCGGTCACTACAAATTCTTCTATTACCAGGATATTAATGCAACTCAAGTGCATTACGGTCACGCCGATACAGTTTTCTTTGCGGCTTCTACCTCTTGGTTCGCTACTCCGGGTACTTCTAATGACTGGATCGAATTCGGTCCTATCGCTATTCCTGCCAACGGTGGTACACTTAGCTGGGTACACAACTACGTTGACTTCGGATACCGCGATGGTTATGAAGTACGCGTGAACACTACCGGTTTAGCTTCTACTAACTTTACCGGTGCTGCTCTTTTCACCGTAGCTGATAACGATCCTTCAACTGTAGGAGATACTGTAAATACTCCTCAGCCTGTATGGTACCCACGTTCTACCAGCTTAGCTGCTTACGCTGGTCAGCAGATCTACCTCGCTTTCCGTCACAACGCGAACGACCAAAATATTCTGGAGTTCACTAACGTTATGATCACTGAGAACGCTGGTACTGGCATCAATAACCAGAACAACGGTTTCTTCATCGGAACCAACATGCCAAACCCTGCTGTTAATTCTACTTCTATCAACTACACACTTGATAAATCAAGCAACGTTTCTTTCACTGTAACTGATATCACAGGTAAAGTAATGATGAGCGAGAACTTAAGCGATGTAGCCGCGGGCGCTAACAAAGTTGAAGTGAATACTGCCTCTTTCTCTAACGGCATGTACTTCTATACTTTCTTGATCAACGGTCACAGTGTTACTCAGAAATTCGTAGTAGCTCACTAAGAATAATTGATCTTCGGATCGGAAGACCCAGACGGTACCGTCTGGGTTTTTTTATGCCCACTTGGCAAATGTTTTTATCTTTGAGATACATGAAAGACAGGCGACAATTTTTAAAAACAGCCGGCACCCTTTTAGCGGGAACTCCTCTTGTGGGAAGGGCCACGTTGTTTGAAGGCGAACCTGTACCTGAAACAAAGATCATCAAACCCCCCGCATTAAAACCCGGTGATACGGTTGCCATCTCCTCGCCCGCAGGGGCTGTGTGGGACAGCGGGAATGTGGAGAAATTCACCGGCATCATCGAATCATTGGGGTTTAAAGTAAAGCACGGACAAACGCTCAAGGAGAAAACGGGTTATTTTGCCGGGAACGATGAATTGCGTGCGAAAGAACTGAATACATTCTTCGCAGACGCTGAAGTGAAAGCTATTTTTTCACAAAAGGGCGGATGGGGCTGCGCGCGTTTACTCGAAAAACTCGATTACGAGACGATCCGGAAAAACCCCAAGGTCATTATGGGATTCAGTGATATCACCTCCTTGTTGGTTGCTATTTATAGTAAAACGGGTCTTGTTACATTTCATGGTCCGGTGGGAAACAGTGGCTGGAATGATTTCAGCGTAGACTACATCAAACGCGTATTGATGAAAAAAGAAGCCGTTACCTATGCGTATCCCGATAAGGACGAGGACAAACCTTATTTGCTGAACCCGGGGAAAGCAAAAGGAACTTTGATAGGAGGGAACCTCGCTGTGCTCGCAGGTATAATGGGTTCGAAGTATTTACCCGACTGGAAGAATAAGATCCTCTTCCTGGAAGAAGTAGAAGAAGAACCTTATTCGGTAGACAGGATGTTGACCCAATTACGTTTAGCCGGCGTATTAAAGAATATCAGCGGCTTTGTTTTTGGCAAATGCGCGAAATGTCTGGCCGAAGAACCATTCAAAGCATTCACACTAAAGGAAGTTCTGGAGCAGCACATAAAGCCACTTAAAATTCCCGCTTTCTATGGCGCTATGATAGGCCATATCGAGAACAAATACACCATTCCGGTAGGAGTGAAGGCTGAGATAGATGCCGATAAGTTCGAAATAAAATTACTGGAAGCGGCCGTTAGTTAAACCGGTCTTTCAAGATCCTTTCAATATATTTCTCATTCGGCATAAGTGATTTCTGAATACGCTTGGCGTAATGAATACTGTCGGTGATCTCCTTATTCTTTATTTCCAGTTCGGTCTTTTGATGTTCCACTTCAGCTTTTTGCTTTGAAATGATCTCGTTAGCTTTTTTCTTGTTTCGGTAACTCCGGAAGATAATAAGCGCCATAATAAGCACGCAACCAAAACCGGCCAGGAGCAAATTCCTTATGAGTGCCTGCTTCTCACTTTCTTCTTTGGCCAAAGCTTCCTTTTTATCAAATTCAAAGTTCATTTCGGCCTCTAATTGTTTTTTGGCATTATCAAGATTAAAAAGACTATCACGTAGATGTACTGCACTTCGGAAGGCTTCGAGCGAAAGAGCCAACTTCCCCGACTTTTCATAAATATCACTCAGGTTCTCTTTAAAATTGAGCAGGAAGGCGATGTTGGAAGTTTGCGCCATAAGCGCAACGGCTTCAACCGTATATTTTTCAGCCTCCTTGTTCTTTCCGGATATAAAATAGATCCAGCCTATATTTCCAAGGTGCGTGGCCATCCCTTCTTTGTTACCACTCTCTTTGTCCAACTCGATCGCTTTATTATAATTCTCCAAACATTTAGCGGTATCGCCCATGGCGAAGTACAGGTTGGCCAGGTTGTCGGTAATAATGGCCAGTTGTGTTTTATCGTTGCCTTTTTTCGCTATAGAAATAGATTCTTCAAACGCTTCTTTTGATTTCCTGAATTTTTCGTTGGCCGCAACGGTATCGGTTGTCATTAGCAAAGCCGCCTGGTGTTGATAGATGGTGGCAATATTGCCCAGGTGCCTTCCGATGCCGGCAACATTGTTGATCGTTCTGTCTTTTGCAAGGGCCTTTTGGCCATATTCAAGGGCTTTGTCAAGCTCATTATTGGCCATATGACTTATACCTATATTCCCCAGCACCAATGCCTGGCCCTCATCGTCGCCTAACTCCTCGTATAACTTCAACGCCAAAAAATTAATTTCCTGCGCCTTCACATAGTCACTAAGCGATCTGTAGCAGGAGGCGATATTGACCAGGACCCCCGCCTTATCCTTTTTCAGTTTGAACTTTTCGTAAATGGGGACGGTTTCCAAAAGTTTCTTTACAGCCTTCTGATATTGCCTTTGTGCCAGTAACACATTGCCAATAGCCTGCATGGCGCGCGCTTCCTTTATAGGCAGCTCAAGCTCTTTCGCAAGATCGTAAGCAGCCAATGCCAAACGCATGGCGGAGTCGGCATGATCGCGCTTTAGCTGTGTCGTTAAATTTATGTAAAGCTCTACTTTATTGGAATCCTCTTTGGCTACGGCAAGTGCCTTAAGAAGCGAATCTATACGGTTTTGGTTTTGCGCGGGGGCAGCAACCGCGCATAACAGGGTAAAAGAGAGAAAATATTTTAGAAGTGGCTTATGCAAATTATCTTCGTTGGAAAATCTCCCAACGAAGATATTATAATTTTACAACTTTCATTACGCTTACCACGTTGCTGTTTTGAAGGATAACGGTGTAAACTCCGGAGTTCCAGTCACGAATATCTAATTCTACATTTTTAACCCCTCCCGCTACAGTTTTTACCAGCTTGCCGGTGTAATCATAAACGAAGAGTTCTTTCCAGTCGCCCTCAGTTTCTATTTTCACAAAAGCGCTTGCGGGGTTTGGATAGATACGCGTTCCCTTTACGTCATTCATATTTTCTATGCCCGCACTGAGTTGAGCTTCACATTCTGTAAAAAGGCCTTGCCCTTGGTGTAACTCTGCAGGAATGGTTCCTGTAGGATATTCCGGGCCCAACGGCGGCCATTGCGCGCTCCCAAAGAAAAGCGGCGCACCGCTCAGGTAATATGATTGGATCAGGTTGTTGCTTCCCAGGCTTTGATCCCAGGTAACCGTGCTGTTCTCTACATTTCCATGGATCAGCAAATTGATCCCCGCATCAATTGTAATATCGTTCATCGTAAAAGGGGCCGTATTATCTTTTCGCATGTCATTCCCCACCAGGTTCTGCTCGATGGAATTATCCGAAATGCGTATGCCCTCACGCGTAAGTCGGTTCCTGAAAAAAGTATTCCCGAAACCGGCAGGTCCCCAGGTATCGCCGGCATGTATCTCCTGGATCACATTGCCTTCAAATAAATTCATGTAACAAAAATGTCCGTGTAACGAAACATCCGTAATACGATTGAAAGGAGAGATGCTTCCATCACCGGTAGCGTTAATGGAGTAATTGTAGCCAAACACATTTCCATTGGCACCACGCTGAACAAGCATAGCGTGACGATTCTTGTCAAAGATATTATTCTCAACTAAATTGTCGGTGCTGTGTGTAGTTATCGCAACACCATAACCATGACCGCCATTACCGAAATCCCAATTATCATGAAAATAGCTATCGCGTACTGTGCAATTGGCGCTCATGGCTAAATTCACGTGACAGCTTACCGACTTGATGCTGCGAATACATTTTAGCCAGATGTTGGCGCAATACACAAATCCAAAATTCGATTTATCACCGGCCTTAAGATTCTCAATAGTGAAATTCTCAAAACCAATTTGCTCGGCCATTTGGTATCTTACCACCTGTACGATCATATTCAGATCATACGTATAATGCAACGGACGATCAAGCGTGATGGTATTTCCGTTGAGGGCGGTGATCTTCATTATCTGGCCAACTGTACGTGGAGCAACCTGCAAAGCATTAGGTGGATTTTGGGTAGCCATAAGAACAGTATCGTTTTCCTGTGAAATATCGATCCAGTCGCCAACACCTAAACCGGTAACATCAGTAAGCGTAATAGTCTGCGAGTTTTTTGTGGCGCCCGAAACAACATCGAACGGACCAAGGTCCTGTCCGCCCCACACCTGGAAATTCCCTGTGTTTGTGGTTTGGGTTGTGAAATGAAAAAGCGTAGTGTTCGACATATCACCGCGTATGATCACTTTTCCGGCTGATGGAATGTTCACCGGGTTTTTAAAAGTATAGGTACCTGCAGGGAAATAGATCACGGTTCCCGTTCCTGCTACGTTATTCAATACGTTATTCAATGCAACTGAATTATCTACACTGGTATCGTTCGCTATGGCTCCGCTGCTCAGCATATTCACCTGCGTGGTGAAATTCGGAATACTTTGCAGCATGCCCACATTACTCCAATCGATGATACGTGCTTGGGGAATTTGAGCGAAAAGGCCTGTACAAGTTAAGGCCGCGAAAGCGAAAAAGGAAAGTCTTTTAAAAAGCATGATTCAGTGGTTTTTTAGCCCACCGAAAATAGCCTATAAAGACCTCTTAAGAAGAATCAAAATCCGGTTTTTCCTAATACGCATAACGCGGGTATTTGGGTTTACCCCGCCCAGCTGTCGCGGTCTAAACTGCGGTACTGGATAGCTTCGGCAATATGGTTGGGCAGTATATTTTCGCTATTATCCAGGTCGGCAATGGTACGGCTCACTTTCAGGATTCGGTCGTAGGCCCGGGCCGAGAGGCCGAGTTTTTCCATGGCGTTTTTTAATAAGCTTTTGCACGATTCGTCGAGCTCGCAATAGGCCTGTAACATCTTGGTGCTCATCTGCGAATTGCTGTAAATGCCTTCATATTGGGCAAAACGCTTTTTCTGAAGGCCGCGGGCCTTCATCACGCGGTCGCGTATCTCGTTGCTTTTTTCGGCGTGTTGTATTTTGCTCAATTCACCAAAAGGAACGGGCGTTACCTCAATATGAATATCGATACGATCTAGCAGTGGTCCCGATATTTTGTTCAGGTATTTTTGTACCACGCCCGGCGCGCAAACGCATTCTTTCTCGGGATGATTGTAATATCCGCAGGGACAAGGATTCATAGAAGCCACCAGCATAAAACTAGCCGGGTACTCTACCGAAAACTTAGCGCGCGAAATAGTTACGTTGCGATCTTCCATGGGCTGACGCATCACTTCCAGCACGGTACGTTTGAATTCCGGCAATTCATCCAGGAACAAAACACCATTATGCGCCAATGAGATTTCCCCCGGCTGCGGGCTCGCGCCCCCGCCTACAAGCGCCACATCAGAAATAGTATGATGCGGATTTCTGAAAGGCCTTTGTGTGATCAAGCCGGTTTGTTTTCCTAATCGCCCCGCTACACTGTGAATTTTTGTAGTTTCCAAAGCCTCATCCAGGGATAGCGGAGGCAGAATAGAAGGCAGCCTTTTCGAAAGCATGGTCTTACCCGCGCCGGGTGGGCCAATAAGCAAAACATTATGTCCGCCCGAGGCAGCTATCTCAAACGCGCGTTTAATATTTTCCTGCCCTTTTACATCGCTAAAATCGGGGATCTCCAGGGTACTTCCGTTATTGAAGATCTCTTCGGCATTGAATTTTAATTTTGGAAGCGCGTTCTCGTCTCCGCTAAAGAAGTTTATTACATCTTTTATGTGGCCGGCAGCATAAACGTTTACACCATCTACTACAGAAGCCTCAGGAGCATTGAGGGCTGGCACAATAACACCCTTAAAACCCTCTTGTTTGGCCTTTATGGCAATGGGTAAAACGCCCCTTATAGGCCTTATTTCGCCATCCAGGGATAATTCGCCCATGATCACATAATCTTCCAGGTTTTCAAGCAAAACCTGCCCGGAAGCGCCCAAAATACCCAGGGCAAGGGGCAGATCGTAAGAAGACCCCTCTTTTTTGATGTCGGCAGGGGCCATATTAATGGTTATTTGCTTTATAGGCACCCGGTAACCATTGTTTTTAAGGGCGGCATCTATCCGTTGGTGACTCTCTTTTACGGCACTGTCGGGAAGCCCAACAAGGTAAAAATTCACCCCGGGCACCATGTCCACTTCTATCGTCACTTTTGTAGCTATAATGCCGTGAACGGCACATCCGTAGGTCTTAACCAGCATGTTTTGAAATATGAAACTTTTTTCTACTTTTATACGGAGCTAAAGTAGCAAAAAAACCACTTTGGCAAGGTTTATGTAAACCTGATATAAAATCACGTGTATGAAGAAAATCATTACCCTCTTAAGCCTGTTTGTTGCCTCGGTTTCATGGTCGCAGGAAATAGTAAAGGTTAGCGAACTCAATTGTTTCAATAAGTGGTCGCAAAAATTTGAAGAGCGCGGCGCCGAAGAGGTGGCCGACGGATCCTATACCGATGTGATCATCACCTTCCGCCACGGAGCCTCCGCCGAGTGTTTTGAAGGAAAGGCCGTGGTAAAGGATAAAAAAATAGACGCTTTCTATATCTTACTGGATGATGGCACTTTCGACCAGGTGATCCGTGTTTGGAAGAACGATACCGAAAAGAACGTAACCATTACCAATGGCATCAGCAAAACACTTATCACCAAAGATAACCAGCTCATTAATATTATCTGGCCCAAAAAGCTGAAAGCTAAAAAAGCCGGTTTCAAAAAAGCAGCCGAACCTGTTGACGACTAATGCCCCTGAAAAATAAAAAGGTCTTCTTTGAAGATCTTGGCCTGCGCGATTATAAAGAGGCCTGGGACTACCAGGAAATAATACAGCAAAAAGTAGTTTCGCAAAAGACCGCAAACCGCGTCTTATCTGAGGTTGAGCAAAAGCCCACCGATAATTATTTATTTTTTGTAGAGCATCCGCACGTGTACACGCTGGGCAAGAGCGGCGATGAGAACAACCTGTTGGTCAATGACGCTTTTCTCAAGAATATAAATGCTACTTACTACAAGATCAACCGTGGGGGCGATATTACCTATCACGGCCCCGGACAATTGGTAGTGTACCCAATACTCGACCTCGAGAATTTTTATACCGATATACATAAATACCTCCGCATGCTGGAGGAAGCGGTGATCTTAACACTTGCGGAATACGGGATCACGGCCGGCCGCAGCGATAGAGAAACGGGCGTGTGGCTCGATGCATCAAATACAGCGAAGGCCCGCAAGATCTGTGCTATTGGCGTGCATTGCAGCCGGTGGGTTACCAAGCACGGTATCGGGTTCAACGTTAATACCGACCTCAGTTATTTTCAGCACATAGTTCCTTGCGGCATCACGGATAAGGCGGTTACTTCCATGCAAAAAGAGCTTGGCAGAGAGGTAAATATGCAAGAACTGAAACTGCGTTTTAAAAAGCATTTTGCAAGCCTTTTTGCGTGCGAAATTGTGTAAATTTGTTTAATGAAAGCAGAAGATCTAATACACCGTGCGGAAGATATTGCTGTGGCTGTAGTGCCCGAATTAGTGGAAGACCAGAATGGATGGATGGTGTACCTGGTGAACCTGAAGAACGCCGCGATAGAGAACGTACTTGTTAGCTCAAAAGGCTATGGCGAAATAGATAACCGAAACCTGCGCACCTCCGAATTGCGTCACTATATTGAGAAACTGGAGCCGCACCATTTTTCAAAGATAGAACCTATCATTGAGGATGTTTTTGGGCTCGCCAATGAGTATTGGGTGAGTTTTTACATAAATAAAACCATATATGACAAAAAGTTTGTATTCTTGCCTGAGAGTATAAACGAGAGTAATTTTGTAACGATCCCCTTCCTGAATAAAAAAGGGGTCATGATCAGGTAATATGGAAACCATTCACACAAACAATATCCTTTTTCTGGATATAGAAACGGCTCCGCTTGTTTACAAATACCAGGAGCTCGACGAACCCTTTAAAAAATTGTGGGACCTCAAATATCAGCACTACAAAGACGTAACACCCGAACAGCAATACAGTAAGGCCGGCATCTTTGCAGAGTTCGCCAAGGTGATCTGCATTTGCGTGGGCTATTTTAACGGAAAGGAATTCCGGTTGAGGTCTTTTTACGGACACGGCGAAAAAACAGTTTTAAAAGAATTCAAAGAATTGCTTGATCGTCATTTTACGGAGCCCGAACACCGTTTGTGCGCGCATAACGGAAAAGAATTTGATTTTCCGTTCCTGTGCCGCCGTTTTTTAATTAATGGAATTGGTTTACCGGAGATACTTAACATACAAGGCAAAAAACCCTGGGAGATCCAGCACCTTGATACGATGGAAATGTGGAAGTTTGGCGATTACAAGAACTTCACTTCGTTGAATTTGCTCGCCGCCGTATTCAATATACCTACACCCAAAGACGATATTGACGGAAGCCAGGTAGCCCGTGTGTATTACGAAGAAAAGAATTTAGATCGCATCAAGAACTATTGCCAGAAAGATGTCATCACGGTAGCTCGCCTTTATCAAAAAATGCGCGCCGAACAACCTTTAAAGGAGGAACAACTTGTATTAACTAACTAAACCAAACCGGAGCGTCATCCTGAACTTGTTTCAGGATCTCCCCACCATTTGTACAAACCCAATACAGATGCTGAAACGAGTTCAGCATGACCCATAGAAAGAAATGCAAAAAGTCGGCGTAATAGGTAATGGAAGCTGGGCCACCGCCCTGGTAAAACTCTTGGGAAATAACCTGAAAGAGGTAAATTGGTATATACGTAAAAAGGAAGACCTCGATTCTATTTCTAAGTTTCACCATAACCCGCGTTATTTAAGTTCCGTAGAATTTACCCCCGGAAACCTTAAGTTGTTTTCAGATCTCGAGGCTTGTATTAAAGCATCTGATATTATCGTATTAGCTGTTCCCTCGGCCTTCTGTCACGATGTGATGAAGGATGTGCCGAAGGAACTATGGAAGAAAAAAATTGTTTTCTCAGCCATCAAGGGCATTATTCCCGAATACAACCTGATCGTAGGCGAATACCTGAATAAGTACTTCAGTATTCCTTTCGATCATATTGGTGTGATCACGGGCCCTTGTCACGCCGAGGAAGTTGCCCTCGAAAAACTTTCTTACCTCACACTTGCCTGTACCGATGTAAATAAAGCCGAGCAATTGGCCGAACTGCTGAGGTGTCGCTATATGAAAGTAACCGGCAGCGACGATATCTACGGTACAGAATATTCGGCCGTGCTAAAGAACGTAGTGGCCATTGCCGGAGGCATTTGTCATGGCCTTGGTTATGGCGATAATTTTTTATCCGTGCTTGTAAGCAACGCGATCCAGGAAATAGAACGCTTTGTAAAAGCGGTGCATCCCATTGATCGCGATATAAAAGCTTCGGCTTATTTAGGAGATCTTTTGGTTACGGCTTATTCGCAATTCAGTCGTAATCGCATGTTCGGCACCATGCTGGGCAAAGGCTATTCGGTAAAGATGGCGCAACTCGAAATGAACATGATAGCCGAAGGTTATTACGCCGTTAAGTGCGTACACGAGATAAACAAGCAGTACAAAGTGGATATGCCCATTATGCAGGCTGTATACAACATTGCTTACGAGAAGTATTCTCCCGCCATTGAGATGAAATTGCTGGCAGACAAACTCTCTTAAAAACATAAAGTATGGAAAAACAACTTACCGATCATTGGAACCTGAGCGAACTGGTGATCACACAACATCGCGCTTATCTTGAACTGAACCGTAATCCGTCAGCTCATGTGGTAGATAACCTAACCAAATTCGCGACCAACATTCTGGAACCTTTGCGTGTACTGAATAACAGCCCGCTTCACGCCAACAGTGGCTACCGTTGCAAAGAACTAAATCACGCGGTAGGTGGTGCCGATAACAGCCAGCATATTTGCGGTGCTGTGAACAAACAAGTAGAGGCGGCAGCCGATATTATAGACGCGAAGAATGGGAATTTAAGACTATTCGAATTGATCCGTGCTTCTAAACTTCCCTTTGATCAATTGATCACCGAATGCCCGAACGCCAACGGCGTTCCGGCCTGGATACACATCTCCTGGAACCCAACACGTAACCGACGCATGGTGCTGAAGGCAAAGATCACCGGTCGCAGACCGGATGGCGCGCCTTTGTTTTCTTACGAGAGTTTGTAGGGCCCTTTCTAAGCTTTATTGTTTTACCGTAGCTGGCACCGGTTTATAATACTTCATCGCCTCAGGCAAAAATTTTTCAATATCCTTGATGCGCGTTTCGTCGCTGGGGTGGGTGCTTAATATTTCAGGTGGCTTCTGTCCATTACTCTGCGCGGCCATTCGTTTCCAGAAATCAACTGCTTCGTGCGGATCGTAGCCGGCAATAGCGGCAAATACCAATCCCAATTTATCACCTTCAGTTTCCTGTTTGCGCGAATAACTTAAGAGATTAAGCCCTGCGCTTACGTTATATACCTGAAGAAAAAGATCACGTGTCTCGGCGGGCTTTTGAGATAAAGCAATGGCAATACCTACACCCAAACCCTGCGCAAGCATTTGCTGGCTCATGCGTTCGTTACCATGGCGGGCAATAGCGTGGCCAATTTCGTGTCCCATAACGATAGCAAGACCGCCTTCATCGCGCGTAACCGGCAATAGACCGGAGTAAACAACTACTTTCCCACCGGGCATACACCAGGCGTTCACCACATCTTCATCCACTGCGTGAAACTCCCATACATAATTCTCAATACGTTTCTCCATCTTGTGTTGTTTCATGTAAGAAACGATGGCGTTCTTAATCCGCTCCCCTACTTTTTTTACAAGCTGGTCGCGAGGATCGCTTTCCGGAAGGGTCTTATGTTCTTTTAAGAATTTCGCGTATTCGGTAACACTCATGCCTATCAATTCCGATTCAGGCACAAGACTCAGTTGTTTACGATTGGTGATCGGAACCCGCTCAACGCATCCAAATAGAAATACGAGTACAAGCGAAAAGGAAATAATACGTTTCATAGAAAAATTAATCTATCGTTGCCGACAGACCCTTATCTAAAAGGGCTTGGCGAAGTGGCTGAAGGTCGTCGTAACTTCCTTTCTTAACACCGCATTTGCCGTTGTGATGCACAATGTGCGCGCACTGCTCGGCCTGCAACGGATTATGACCACAGATATCAACCAGGGTATCGATCACAAAATCAAAGGTATTCACCTCATCGTTATGAAGGATGAGGTCGCGGAGCCTTTCGGCTTTCTCCTGTACCTTTGGTTTTTCTAATAACTCAGTATCCATAGATCAAATCTTTAAGCAAAGGTAGTAAAAACTGCCCGATCAGCCAATGCGCCCCTCTTACACAGATAAACAGGGTCTTTGCAAGAACCCTTAGCTTTGGTTTATAAATGTTTTACTTACTCAGGATCTTGAACTCCGAGCGGCGGTTGTTTTGACGCCCCTCTTCGGTATCATTGGTATCCATAGGTTTGGTCTCTCCGTAACCTTTGGCCGTAAGCCTGTCTTTCGCTATTCCTTTTCCGATCAGGTAATTCACCACGCTCTCCGAACGGGCCTGAGAAAGGGTCATGTTATAACTGTCAGAACCTTTAGCATCTGTATGCGAAGAGATCTCGATCTTCAGCGTAGGCAGATCGTTCAGTAATTTGATCAATCGCTCTAACTCGTTCGTACTTTCAGGGCGTAAAGTAGCTTTATCGAAGTCGAAGAAGATGTTACGCAGCACGATCACACTTCCCACGGCAACATTTTTTAACTCCACGTCTTTCACCACTTCCTGGTAACCGCTTGCCAGCGGAATGTCAAAGTTCTCGGAGTGGAAAAGATATCCTTCCGCTTTCACAGCAATACCATAGTTCTTACCCGAAGGAAGTGTAACGAGGTATTTCCCGGTTAAGCTGTTCGATTTAAAAGTTGCGATCACCTCGTTCTTTACGTTATCCACCAGCTCAATGCTCGCTTCAAGTGTTTTTTTAGTAAATGCATCAGTGATAGTTCCCTTTAAAATGGTAAGCGACACGGGCTTGATCTCCATAGCCGCCGCCGCCTTCGCTTTGATAGCCTCCTGTGCCGATGCAATTAAGTTGTCCTCGCTGCTGTAAGCGAAATGTTTTTCAGGCCCAAGGAAAGTGATCACATAAATATCTTTCTCACCATAACCACCTTCTTTGGCAGAGGCGTAGTACCCACGGCGACCACTACCCGAGATAGCGAAGTACACGTCGTCGTCAGGACTGTTCACAGGATAGCCCAGGTTTTCGGGAACACTCCATTTTCCGTTGTCCAGCACAGTTTTGAAAATATCATAACCGCCCATGGAGCCGGGACCTTTAGAGCTGAAATACATTGTTTTTCCGTCGGGGATCATGAACAAACCTTCTTCAGCGTATTTTGTATTGAGCGGCGGACCTACAGGAACAGAAGCTCCCCAATTACCTTTAGCATCTTTAGTTGTCGAATAAATATCTCCGAAGCCCAGACCGCCGGGTTTGTTGGAAATAAAATAAAGCGTTTTACCATCATACGATTCGGTGATCGTTGTTTCACGATAATCAGAATTGATGTTCTTGCTCATCTTTTCAGGCTTGCTCCAGGCTGAACCCTGCAAGTGACTCACGTATACATCGCCACCGCCTTTACCATGGTGCTCGTAAATGTAAAGACTGGTTCCATCGGGCGAAAGACCCGCTGTTGCTTCGTGGTACTGTTCTTCGTTAATGGGTTCGCCCATGTTCTTCGCGTCACTCCATTCGCCATTCGTTTTTGTACAAACGTAGAGGTCCTCAAAAAAACCGGCATCGCCGTCATCTTTTTTCTGCGCGTCTTTGTATTTACGACGCGAAGTAAAGATGAGCGTTCCTTCATCTGTAGAAATGTAAGCACTGTAATCAGGGTAAGGCGAGTTGATATGTGGCCCCATATTATCTATGAAAGCCCTTTGAGGTGTAGCCATTAGTTTTTTCCCAACCATACACTCGTCCATTTTTTTAGCGATGTCTTCAAACTGCATCGGAATACCTTTATTGGCGGCAAGCCATGATTTGTACTGCGCATAATATTTCAAAGCATCATCCCAGCGATAGTGCAATTGATAACACCAGGCTAAAATATAAGGTTGTTGCCCCTGGATGTCGGCAGTAGGATTCAGCTGTATAGATTTCTCCAGGTATTTCAGACACTCTTCACTTTGTGGCTTGAGGTGGAATTTAGCGAACCCGATCATCCAGTTGAGTAAAGCATTATCGGGATTGAAAGCCTGGGCTTTTTCCAGCAGGGGCATGGCCGCCTCAAAATTAGGCGCACCCGCGTGCAGGTATTCGCGGCGACTGCAGGGCATCATATTTACTTCGGTAGAGACCGAGTTGAGCGTGAAATTGTACTCTTCAAGGCCTTTGTCCCAAAATTCTTTACCGTCTTTGAAATTGCGACGCGCGTCTTTGAACTCGTCTTTTTTATTGGGGAAGTTCTCTTTTTCGAAAGGAACATCTTTTTGCCCGAACAAACCTGCAAAACAAGCAGTGAAAAGTATCAGAAATATTTTTTTCATAGTTTTTCTTTTTATGCCGAAGGCATCCCTTCGGGAAAATTCTTTATTCGCAAACGTCAAAATAACCTTTAGCTCTTTCTACACCCAGGGAAGCAGCCTTACGGAAATCTTCGCAGGCACCTTTAAAATCCTTCATCATCTCTTTAGAGATGCCACGGTTCAGATAGGCCTCTCCGTATTTATCGTTAAGCTGGATGGCTTTGTTACAATCATTGACCGCTGCCTGGTAATTCTTCTTTTTATAATGGATAGAAGAGCGGTTGTTGAAAGCGAAAGCGTAATCGCTTTTCAATTCGGTTGCCTTGGTAAAATCAGCTTGCGCTCCTTCCAGGTCGTTCTTCTCTAATTTGGCGAGCCCGCGGTTATTGTAAGCGATATAATAATCGGTTTTCATCTGGATGGCTTTGTTGTAATTCTCAATAGCCTTATCGTATAATTTTTTCTCACGCAAAGCACTTCCCATATTATTATAAATAAAAGCGGAGTTGGGCGCCAGCATAACTGCCTCCGTATAATCACTGATGCTTCCATCCAGATCATTGATCATTTTCTTAGCCCCGGCCCGGTCGTTGTAGGCAAAATAGTGATCCGATTTCGCGGCAATAGCTTTAGAGTATAGATCAATCGCGCCTTTGTAGTCGGCTGCTTCCATTTTCATAACACCCGCGTAATAAAATGCGTCGGCATTCTTCGGGTTCACCTTTGTAGCCTTATCGAGATCCTTCTGAGCATCTTCGGCTTTCCCTGCTTTCAGGTGCAGAGAGGCTCTTTGCACGTAAGCATCATCAGCCGAATCGCGCAACGTGATCGTCCTGTCCAGATCGGCCATGGCTTCCTGGGTCTTATTCATCTCGATGAACGTTAAAGCGCGGTTATAGAAAGCGCGGTCGAAATTGGGCTTCAGAGCGATGGTTTTGGTGAAGGCTTCAATGGCGGCCCCATAATTCTTGTCTTTAAAGAATTGGAGCCCGGAGTTATAGGTTTTTTCAGCCTCTTGTTCATCGGCCATTTTAACCTTAACGGTATCGGTTTGGGCAAAGCCCGCCAAGTGCAGGCAGAATACTACACTTGCTGTGATGAGTTTTTTACGCATGGTTGCAAAAATTGGGTCGAAGCCACAAGGTAGCAAATAAGGATAAAAAACAATAAAAATCTTCCTAAAAAATCACTTTGTGAGGGGGCTGGCGGGCAGGTTTATTTCGAAGGAATCCCACTTAGTGCCATTACTATTCCAGTAGTACTGTATGGATTTGCCTGTATTACAATCCCATACAAGGTAATAGGCCTTGTTATCATTGCTGTCGTAATACATTTTCATACCTATATCGCCGGTAGCGCCGGGCAGGGGAGCGGCCGGTAAATTGATCTCAAACGAATCCCATTTGGTGGCATTACTGTTCCAGTAATATTGGATAGACTTACCTGTTTTGACATCCCAAACCAGGTAGTAAGCCTTCTTGTCCTTATCATCATAAAATACGTCCATCATGATACTTCCTTTTGCCCCGGGCAAGGGGGCCGCGGGTAGATTGATCTCAAAAGAATCCCATTTATTGCCATTGCTGTTCCAGTAATATTGCACCGACTTCCCGGTCTTATTATCCCAAACCAGGTAATAGGCCTTTTTATCGTTCCAGTCGTAGAATGAGGTCATGTGCACATTGTTCTGCGCTGTAATTTTCAGGCAAAAGAAAATGGTGAAAGCCAGGAAGAATAGTTTTTTCATGAGAAGCGATTTTAGAGTAAAAGTAATTAATTATTTAGAATGCCTTTTTTCAAGCACTTCAAGCACATCTTTCAATTCAAAGTTCTTTGCGCGCAACAGGATCAGGTAGTGAAACAGCAGGTCGGCCGCCTCACCTAAAAAAAGATCCTTGTTGTCGTCCTTAGCTTCAATAACAAGCTCGGTAGCCTCTTCCCCAACTTTCTGCGCGATCTTATTCATTCCCTTCGCGAAAAGAGAGGAGGTATATGATTTTTCGGAGGGATTATTCTTCCTCTCCAAAATGATCTGCTCGAGCTTAGCTAAAAAATCTCCTGTGTTCTTTTCATTGAAACAGGTATCTGCACCGGTATGACAAACGGGGCCAACCGGATCTGCTTTTATAAGAAGCGTATCTGTATCGCAATCGATCAACACTTCTTTTACGCTCAGAAAATTTCCACTTTCCTCACCCTTGGTCCATAAACGGTTCTTTGTGCGACTAAAAAAGGTCACGCGCTTTTCTTTGTTGGTCTTTTCAAGCGCTTCCGCGTTCATAAAGCCAAGCATCAGCACTTTTTGCGTGGAAACATCCTGGATGATGGCGGGCGCAAGGCCGTCTTTGTATTTCGAAAAATCGATCTTCATTTTTTATATTCTTACACCGATAACAAGCACGTCGTCAACCTGGTCGAGTTTGCCACGCCAATTCTCAAAAGCGGTGTTCAGTTTCTCTTTTTGTTCGGTTAAAGGCAAGTGGGCTATCTGCAGCATGAGCTCGGCCATTTGCTTGTATTTGAATTTTTTTCCTTTTGGTCCGCCGAACTGATCGGCATATCCGTCGCTGAACAGGTAAAGCACTTCACCTTTGTTCAAAGCAATGGTCTTTTCTTCAAAGGGCATGATCTCTTCCCCAAATTTCCCTACGGGTTGTTTATCGGGCATCACCTGGCTTAATTCCATCTGAGTGTTCTCTTCCATACCTGAAAGAGAGGGACCAATGATCCAAAGTGGGTTATTAGCGGCCGCCACGCGCAATTCAGAATTATTTTTATCAAACATACAGAGAACGCCATCCATCCCATCTTTTATTTCATAATCATTCTTGGAAAAGGCTTCCTGCAGTAATTCGTTCACTTTATCAAGGATAACACCCGGACTTGTAAGCTTGAATTCTTTTACCGCACGCGTTAAGGCGTTGCAGGCAACAATGCTCACCATGGCCCCGGGCACTCCGTGTCCTGTGCAATCGCAAGCGGCTAACAAGGGTTTCCCTTCAGCGGTTCTTTCTACCCAATAGAAATCACCGGCAACGATGTCTTTGGGTTTGTATAAAATAAAATACTCCGGGAAGATCGTGTTGATGGTCTTGTCAGAAGGCAACATTCCGTCCTGGATGTATCTTGCATAACTGATCGAATCCATTACTTCTTTATTCTTGGTTTCTACAAGTTCCTTTTGAAACTCAACCTCTTTTTTCTGAAATTGAATAAGAGAGTATAGGTTACGGGTTCTTTTCAGGTAAAGAAAAAGAAAGACCACGGCGGCTATCAGAACGATCACTCCACCGGTTAAAATGATCCCCCTGAATTTACTGCTGGCCAGTTCGGCATTTTCTTTCTCAAGCGCCAGGCCCTGCTCGGCAATGATCTTCTCTTTTTCGGTGAGTTTTAATTTGTTCTCTATTTCATTAAGGCTTTTTATTTTCTCGATATTCAGCAAAGAATCTTTAAGCAGCCGGAAACGCTTCAGCGCGTTAAAAGCTTCCGGGTAATTTTTATTCTCTTCCAATACCGAGATCAAACCTTCAAGCGCGTCTGCTTCTTCAACCATTAATTTGTTTTTCCGCGCAAGTAAAAGCGCTTCGTTAAAATACTTGATGGCTTCGGTAGAGTTCTTTAATCTAAAAAAAGTTTCTCCTAAATGAGTCAGGCCGGTGATCTCACTATCTACCATTTTGTATTTGCGGGCCTCTTCCACACTTTTTTGGTAATGAAGTGCGGCTTTCGAAAAATCTTTTTTTCCAAAATAGGCCATGCCAAAATTCACCTGGATAAAAAAATCATTTTTCCCGTTTGGGAGTTGCATTGCGATCAATTCATTCAATGTGCTCAGCGCTTTTTCATAATTACCTGCTTCGCAATAATCCAGGGCAAGATTCACAGAGGAAGCGGCAAGTCCCAGGGTGTCCTTCGCGAGTATGTACAGCTCCCTGGCTTTAAGTAGGTATTCCAACTCTTCCTTATCATTAAGGAGCCGACCCATTAGAATGGATTTAAGCGCGTAACATTTGGCCAGGCCTTTGTTGTGTTTTAACTTTTCGAAAATGCCGGCAGCTTCATTTAATTTTTCCAGCGCAGGTTTTAGATCGCCCTTTAAAAGCAGGTATCTCGATTCGCAAACCAATGAATAAGCATACTGTTCTTCCAGGTTCTCTTTTTTACTCAGAGACTTTGCTTCCAGGCAATAGGTCATAGAGGAATCGGGTGCAGCATTATAGATCTCGGTAGCTATCTTTAACAGACCATCAGCCCGCTCGGCGGGCGACTGCGCACTGAGCGAAAACGCAAGAATTGCGGATAACAGGAATAGGCAGTAGGACTTCATGGAATGCATAAAAATAAGGCTTTTATATCCTTACGCAAATATTGTTTTTATCGAGATAGGTTTTAAGGTCGGGGATCTCAATTTCTTTGAAGTGAAAGACGCTGGCCGCAAGCGCTGCATCGGCCTTTCCCTTGGTAAACACATCCTTAAAATCCTGCATTTTTCCCGCACCCCCACTGGCGATAACGGGTATATTGACAGCTTCTGATATTTGTTTTGTGATCTCGAGTGCGAAGCCATTTTTGGCCCCGTCGTTATCCATAGAAGTAAGAAGGATCTCACCAGCGCCCAGTTTTTCTCCTTCTATGGCCCAGTCTAACGCGCGCTTGGTGGTTCGCATCCTTCCTCCGTTCAAATGAACGAGCCAATCGCTTCCTTTCTCAAAATTCCCCTTGATATCGAATTGCGTATCAATGGCAAGCACTACGCACTGACTCCCAAAACGGCCCGCCAGTTTGCTGATCAGCTCCGGGTGTTTGAAAGCGGCAGTATTAACGGATATTTTGTCGGCACCTGAATCTAAAAGAAGTTCTACGTCTTCTACGGAGCGGATGCCACCACCTACGGTGAAGGGAATATTTATTTTCGAGGCGATCTTGTTCACTAATTGCGAAAGCGTTTTTCTTTTTTCTTCAGTAGCGCTGATATCAAGAAATACAAGTTCATCGGCTCCGGCTTCGCTGTAATGAATGGCAAGCTCAACGGGATCGCCGGCGTCACGAAGATGTTCAAAGTGAACGCCCTTCACGGTTCGTCCGTCTTTGATATCGAGGCAGGGGATGATTCTTTTACTTAGCATCAGACGTATTTTTTTAGTTCGGCCAGGCTGATCTTTCCTTCGTAGATGGCTTTTCCTATGATCACGCCAGTACAGCTATTGTTTTTTAAGAGCTCTACATCTTTGATAGACGAAACACCTCCGCTGGCAATTAAATTTGTTTCCGGAAATTTTTCTATGATCCTTTTATAGAGATCAATTGCCGGACCTTTCAGCATTCCGTCCTTGGAAATGTCGGTACAAAAGATATTCTTTATTCCTTCCTGTAGATTCTGATCGATAAAATCAAAAACAGACACGTTTGTTTCCTCGGCCCAGCCGTGAATAGCCAATTTTTCATTTTTTACGTCTGCCCCAAGTAAGAATTTCCCCGCGCCATACTTTCTTACCAATGAATAAAAAACTTCCGGCTCTTTCACGGATAAACTGCCAATAGTAGCTAGTTGGGCACCCGCGTTGAAAACAGATTCCAGGTCTTTCTCTTGTTTGATCCCGCCCCCGAAATCGATCTCCAGGTTTGTATTTTCCGCGATGCGTTCCAACACCTTCAGGTTTGTGATCATGCCGCTTTTTGCACCATCCAGATCTACAAGGTGTAACCTTCGTATGCCCGCATCTTCAAATTGCTTCGCAACTTCGAGCGGATCTTCGTTATAGATCGTTTTTTTAGAATAATCTCCCTGAGTAAGTCGCACGCACTTACCTTCAATGATATCTATGGCCGGAATGATCTGCATTATAGTTCAAAAAAGTTCTTTAATAGTTTCTCGCCTGCGGTTGCCGATTTTTCAGGATGGAACTGGGCCGCATAAAAATTGTCTTTGTGCAAAGCGCAGCTATATTCTAAAATGTAATTGGCCGTTGCAATACTGTGTTCGTTTTTCTCTGCGTAGTACCCATGCACAAAATACATGTATTCATTCTCTTTAATCCCGTTAAACAGGGGCGACTTGAGATCATAGATCTTGTTCCAACCGATCTGCGGAACTTTAATATCGCCGCTTTTACTCTTGCTTGGCTCATCGGGGGATATAAAGTGCCTTACCGGAACATCAAAAATACCGAGGCATTCCGTATTTCCTTCTTCAGAGCTTTTACATAATAATTGCATGCCCAGACAAATGCCGAATAAAGGTTGTTTTAATTCTTTTATAACTGTATCGAGTTTTTTGTCTTTCAAATACTTCATAGCGCTGCTGGCCTCACCCACACCCGGAAAGATAACTTTGTCGGCTGAACGGATTTCCTCGGCATTATCACTCAGAATAGGAGTCACACCAATGCGTTCCAGCGCGAAGGTCACAGAACGGATATTGCCTGCATGGTAATTTATGATCACTGCCTTCATAGAATTCCCTTTGTACTTGGTAACGACATATTATTTGCATCCCGTTTCACGGCCATCTTCACGCATTTTGCAAATGCTTTGAAAATGGATTCGATCTTATGGTGTTCGTTCTCGCCTTCAGCTTTTATATTCAGATTGCATTTAGCGGCATCACTGAATGATTTGAAGAAGTGAAAGAACATTTCAGTAGGCATTTCACCTATTTTCTCTCTTTTAAAATCGGCTTTCCATTCGATCCAGTTCCTCCCACCAAAGTCAAGGGCGACCTGGGCCAGGCAGTCGTCCATGGGAAGACAAAAGCCGTAACGCTCAATTCCTCGTTTGTTGCCCAAAGCTTTCGAGAAGGCTTCTCCGAGAGCAATTCCAACATCTTCTATTGTGTGGTGCTCATCAATGTGTAAGTCGCCTTCGCAACTAAGAATAAGATCCAGCGCGCCGTGCTTTGCCAGCTGATCAAGCATGTGATCGAAAAAACCAAGGCCTGTAGAAATTTTTGCTCGACCACTTCCATCAAGATTCAAGTTCACTTGTATTTTGGTCTCATTCGTGCTCCTAGTGTGAGAAACGAAACGAAACGATTTAGATAAAAAAGAATAAATATCCTTCCAGTTGTCTGTACAAAACGTGACATCGCTTTCCTTTATCTTGTCGTAATTTTTTATGAAGATACTACCGCAACCAAGGTTTTGTGCCAATTTTACGTCGGTAATTCTATCGCCAATGGTAAAAGAGTTCTTCAGGTCGTAGGAACCATCCATATATTTAGTCAGCATGCCCGTGCCGGGTTTACGGGTAGGTTTGTTTTCTTCCGCAAAGGACTTGTCAATACAGATCTCTTCAAATTTGATACCTTCTCCTTCCAGCGTTTCAATGACCAGGCGCTGGATCTTATCGAAGATCTCCTGCGGATATTTTGCCGAACCCAGGCCATCCTGGTTTGTTACCATCACTAGCTCATAATCAAATTCACGCGCAATTTTACCTAACCAAGTGAATACGCCGGGAAGAAATTTCAATTTTTCAAAGCTGTCGATCTGGAAAGTATCGGGTGGTTCCCAGATCAAGGTGCCGTCGCGGTCTATGAATAGAACTTTTTTCATTTGTATGAACTTAAAACATCCAGTAATCTTTGATTCTCTTTCTCCGTACCAATGGTCATGCGCAGGCAACCCTCGCAAAGCGCTACGGTTGATCGATTGCGCACTACAATTTGGGCGTCAACCAGGTAGTTATAGAGTTTGTTGGGATCTTCTGTTTTTACCAAAAGAAAATTTGCTTCGCTCGGATAGATTTTCTTTACGAAAGAAAATTTCTCAAGTGCCGCTGCCAGTTTTCCTCTTTCACTAACGATAGTTTTGATCCAATCGTTCACTTGTGCAATGTTCTCCAGCGCTTCAAGGGCGATCTGCTGGGAGACAGAATTGATATTATAGGGGGGCTTTACTTTGTTGAACACATCAATGATCTGTTGCGAAGCGAAGGCCATTCCCACTCTAAGTCCGGCCATTCCCCAGGCTTTGGAAAGGGTTTGAAGAATGACAAGATTGGGATAGTTCAATAGCTCCGGAATTAAACTCCTGTATCCTGCGAAATTAATATAGGCCTCATCAACAACAACGATCCCGTTGAAATTCTCAAGCACCGTTTTTATGTCGGCCCACTTCACTCCGTTACCTGTGGGATTATTCGGACAGCAAACAAAGAAGAGTCTTGTATTTTGATTTATCGTTTTTAGAATTCCGGTTGTATCTAATTGGAATGTTTCCGGAAGCAAATTCACTTTTCGCACTTCAACATCATTGATATTGGCAGAAACTTCGTACATGCCGTAGGTAGGCGGACAAATGATCGCATTGTCAATAGCCGGCCTGCAGAAGGCACGGAAAAGTATATCAATAGCTTCATCACTACCATTTCCTAAAAAGATGTTTTCAATAGGCAACCCTTTTATTTTGCTGATCTTTTCTTTCAGTTCTAATTGGAGAGGATCAGGGTAACGATTATAGGACCTCACCCCCGGCCCCTCTCCTGCAGGAGAGGGGAGAGGTGATCCGTATGAATTTTCATTAGCGTCAAGGAAAATACCTTCTTTTCCCTTATACTCATCACGTGCCGAAGAGTAGGGCGTAAGGTTTTTTATATTGTGCCTTAAAATAGTATCTATGTCGAATTCCTTTTTCATTTTATTCTTAAAGTAACCGCGTTCTTGTGTGCATCCAGGCCTTCGGCCTCTGCCATCAATTCAATTGTTTTTCCGATATTCTTTATTCCCTGTTTGCTTAATTTCTGAAAGGTAATTTTTTTCACAAAACTATCCAAAGAAACTCCGCTATAGGCTTTTGCAAAGCCATTCGTAGGCAAGGTATGATTTGTGCCGCTGGCGTAGTCGCCGGCGCTTTCGGGAGAGTAATTTCCCAGGAAGATAGACCCCGCGTTCACGATCTTCGAGGCGAGTTTCTCATCACTCTTACAACTGATGATCAAGTGCTCAGGTGCGTACTCGTTGATCATTTCTGTGGCTTCCTTGTCATTTCTGACTAAAATAGCTTTACTGTTCTCAAGGGCTTTCAGGGCAATGTCTTTGCGCGGTAATTTTTCTACCTGCAGTTCTATCTCCGCCTGTACTTTTTCAATGACCTTCTCATCGGACGAAATCAGTATAACCTGGGAATCGGCTCCGTGTTCGGCCTGCGACAAGAGGTCGGCGGCTACAAAAGAAGGCACACAGGTTTTATCGGACCATACGCAGACTTCAGAAGGACCGGCGGGCATATCGATGGCAATTCCTTCTTTATTGATGAGTTGTTTGGCGCAGGTCACATATTGATTGCCGGGACCAAATATTTTGTAGACCTGCGGAATAGTTTCTGTTCCGTAAGCCATAGCTCCGATAGCCTGAACTCCGCCCACTTTAAATATTTTTTTTATTCCCACGAATTGCGCTGCAAAAAGGATGGCGGGGTTTACTGTTCCGTTAGCCGCGGGCGGCGTACACAAAATAATTTCCTTGCATCCCGCGATCTTTGCCGGGATACCCAACATAAGTATTGTAGAAAACAAAGGCGCACTTCCGCCGGGAATGTAAAGCCCCACTTTCTCGATAGCCACTGATCTTCTCCAGCATTTTACGCCTGGAGAGGTGATGATCGTTTTTACAGGTTGCTCTTGCGCCTTATGAAATTTTCGGATGTTCTCAGCCGCTTGTTTTATAGCTTTCTTTAATTCCTTACTTACCAAATTGGCAGCCGAGGCAGATTCTTCCTTGCTTACTTCAAATTGCGCTAAGGTTGCCTTGTCAAACTGCAGGGTGTATTTCTTTATGGCTGTATCGCCATTCTGTTTTACATCCTGCAGAACGTTTTGTACGGTAGTTTCCAAAGAAGAATTATCTAAGGCAGGACGCTTCAGAAGTTCTTTCCAGGCAGTTCTATCGGGATACTTAATTAGTCTCATAGGATCATTTTTTCGATGGGTACAACCAAAATTCCCTGGGCGCCGTTAGCTTTCAATTTCTCAATGATCTCCCAAAACTCGTCTTCCTGCACTACGCTGTGTACTGAGCTCCATCCTTTTTCGGCCAGCGGAAGAATGGTTGGGCTTTTCATGCCCGGAAGAATATCACAAATGGTCTTTAGTTTATTGTTAGGCGCATTCAGTAAAATGTACTTATTGCTTTTGGCCGAGCGTAGAGCGTTCATCCGGAATAATAATTTTTCCAGGAGGGCTTTCTTCTCTTTATCTAAATTCTTGTTCGAAACAAGCGCTGCCTGCGACTTAAGAATAACCTCTACTTCCTTTAAACCATTCGTAAAAAGTGTGCTGCCCGAACTTACCAGGTCGCAAATAGCATCAGCTAAACCAATGCCCGGCGCAATTTCAACCGAGCCGCTTATCTCATGTATTTCTGCTTTGATCTTCTTCTTCTTTAAATAACCTGAAAGTATAGTTGCGTAGGAGGTAGCTATTCGGAGTCCCTTCAGATCCTTTGCACTCTTGTAGGTCTTATCCTTTGGAATGGCGATCGACAACCTGCATTTTCCAAAACCAAGTCGCTGCACGGTCTTTACATTCCTGTTCTTTTCCAGGAGAACATTTTCTCCTACAATTCCAATGTCGGCTACTCCATCTTCCACATATTGCGGAATATCATCGTCGCGCAGGAAGAATACCTCCAGCGGAAAATTATAGGCTTCGGCTTTCAGCTTATTGAGCCCGTTATCGAACTCGATGCCGCATTCTTTGAGCAGTTTAAGCGAACTTTCGCTTAAGCGTCCTGATTTCTGTATTGCGATCTTTAACTTCATATCATCTTAATTATTAAATATACTAAATAAAAAAAGGCCTACCGTTTGGTAAGCCTTTTAATGTTTTATTGCTTATTGCATATACAAAATCATTACAGCCTACCTTGAGGGTAAGAGTGATGATGAGTATGTGCAAATTGCTTTTTCATTTCTGTGCAACAAATGTATGGAAAAATCCGGATACCCGCCAAATTTAATTTTTTTTGGCCTTTCCGATAGCGGATATTCCCAGGCTTTCGGAGTAAAGAATGAAGGTTTCCGGTTTTTCATCGAGATAGAGCACAGGAACCTGTTCCCCGGGCTTCAGATCTATCTCTTGTTTATTACCAATAAAGGGCACCATGCCGTCAAATCCCTGTCCAAGCCGGTCGTTATAGATCACATGGATGAAAATGTAGCCGGCTGATTGCGTGATGCTATGGGCACCTGTGTTTCCGTGGATCTCAGATTTCTCTACAATACCCATGGTCACATTTCCATTGCGACAAAGATTCACCGCTTTCATGCCATTCAACATCATGGCCACACCCATTAGTTCGAATAAAGCTGCAATGCCGGCTCCCCAAAGTATTCCTGAAACGAGGTCGTCCCATTTCCACCAGCTGATCATCCCAACAAGCGGGATGATCAGAAGTGAGCCAATAAGTATGCCTTTTACTTTTTTACGGTTCTTGCTGAACAGCGGATCGGAATAATTAATATCCCTGGGCGTGTTCTTTAATAATTCGGCTGGTATCATGGCTTCGTTTTTTTAAGGGTTAATACTATTTGCGTTTCAGGCTTTTTGTGATCTCGATCATGCTACGGATCGTAGCTTCTGAGTGTGCCACACCCGAAATATCTTCAAAAGAGTAGTATGTACTTTTATCTTTAGGATCTTCATAAGTGGCGAAGAAGTGATAACAAGTTACATCTTCAAGATTTACAGTCGACCACATGAACAGGCGGGGCTCATTAATGATATGCTTGCAAGACGAAGGGTCGTTGTTGTACTTCATTGTTTCCATTACAGGAGCCATGCTTGAGTCTATAGGCAGATCGGCATCGGCCATATTTGAGTATATCCTCATTTTGAAGTTATCGCCTGCCAGTATATCCATAGCACCGGTGTACTCTGATTTTGCAAAGGTCAGCTTTTTAGCAATTGAATCAGGGACGCTAAGGGTAAGCTGCAAGCCATCTACGCCTTTATTTTCAAGGTCTACTGTTACCGGAGGTCCGCTTGGGACTGTCGCTGCGTCCGTTTTTGTTTCGTCCGTTTTAGCGCTGTTGCACGCGGTGAAGGCGATCATGGCCAACATACCCGCGAAGAGAATTGATTTTTTCATAACTGTTTGTTTTTATTTTTTTTGATTGGTTTTACTTATTGGATCATGATGAGCTTGTAATTGCCTTCTATTTTCGATACGATAACAAGCCAGGCTTCTTTGTCGCCGTTCTTTATCTTGTAAACCGCTCCTTTACCTAAGCCGCTGTGATAACCGGCTTCGCTGGAACATGCGATCGACTCGCCGCTTCCTAGCAGGATGCCTCCGTTCTTCTCAACCAGGCCTGCGTAGTGTTTAAGTATGCCGTCGGCCGTCAAAAAAGTTTTATTGTCGAAATTCAGGTAGTCGATGTCGGTAAGTTTGCCACTTACTTTGGTCTTGCCTTCGTCGTTGTAATCGATCACGATATCAAAGTCGCCACTTTGTTCTGTAAGCTCATTGATCTCGTAATTTTTAGAGACTCTTTTGTAATCAGCTGGATCCTTATGCCCTTCCTGGGCAGATAAAAAATTTGTGCTGATGATAAGCAATGCTGTGAAGATGTAACTGAGCGTTTTCATATTATTTATTTTTTATGGTTATTATTTGTTCTTTATTTTTAAAATTCAATGTTCACGCTTTGTGTCTCGATCACGGGCGCCGGACCATTGCTTCCTCCTCTGCCGGAACGTGAACCATCTTTGCCATAATTGCCCTGGTCGCCGCTTTTGGTGTTACCACTTCCTCCGGAACCCACCGCTCCGCCGCTTCCATACGATCCGCCGCTTCCGCCAACATTTGTAAGGATGATCGCCGATTCATATTTCTTTGCAGAGGGGTCCATATATACTTTTATTTTTCCGCCATTGCCACCATTGGAACCATTTCCTCCTTTACCACCGTTACCGCCACGTCCTCCGTATGCTCCACCTCCGCCTTTGCCCCCTCGTCCACCGCGTCCGCCATCTCCTCCGCAACCGCCATTGGCCGATACGGTGATCTTAGCTTTTGTTGGATCAACAATATAAAACCCTTGCTTATCCGTATTCAGACTTTTTACTTTTACATACAGCATTTCCTTATTCAGATTAGCATCCATCGCGGCCTTCACAAAAACTTCTACTTCCTGTCCGTCGCCGCCCTCTTCTCCGTCATCGGCATCGCCACCATCGTTTCCTCTTTCCCCGTCGCCAACCGATTTCATGCCATCGCCATCGTAACCTGATTTTCCGTTGCGACCACAAAAGCCCTGAAAATTCGCGAGCAGATCGGCATCAAATAGTAAGGGTATTTGCAGGCTTTGACTTACCGACGGGTCGGATTTAACAGAGGCTTTCAGGGTCACTTTGTTATTGGGGATCGCTTTCATGTCGCGGCTTATAGTGAGTACGCCATTCTCGAAAGTGCCGCCCTCTACCTCAATGAGATAATCACTCCATGATGTTAAACCATTTCCTGCTCCAATGGTTGTTAGTTCTTTTCCGTTGTCGAGGCCGGCTTTGATGATCATGTTGAAGATTGAACCGAAGGTTTGGCCGTTGTTATCGCCTGCATAGGAAATGGCAAGGCTCTGCACTTTCTTGCCCTCAAGGGTATTCGCCCTTTCAAGTTTTTTCTTTTTGTTCTTTTGGACTTTAAAGTAGATGATGCCACCTATTATCACTCCGCCAAGTACCGCAGCACTGATAATGCCTTTGGTTATTTCGGCACTGCTTTCCGAACTGCTTTCCTGTGCTTTTACCTGTTGACTGAACAGGGCCAGGATAAGGATCGGGTAAATTAATTTTTTACAAATGGTGTTTATTGTAACACCAGAGTATTTGTGAAGCTTTGCTTTCATGACTCTTTTTTTAGATTGTTTTGATTTCTGAACCAAAAGTAGGGTGACCAAAAGGCCGGGATGGGGGTCAATGAGCGGATAGGCCTTCCGGATGAGCGGATAAGGCTTTTGAACTAGCGCCGTGCTAAAAGGGAAAGGGTTATTTACCCGAAAGGAACCTAACTATTTGATCTTTACGAGTTTGTGCAACAGGTACATGTGAGCCGTCTTGCATCTCTATATAGCCGCCATCCGACTTTACGTACTTCTTTACGTGGGACATATTGATCAAATGCGAGTTGTGTACGCGTTCAAAGCCACAGGATGTTAGCAGCTCCTCGTATTCTTTCATGGTTTTGGAAACCAGCAGCGGTTTTTCTTTTATAAAATGAAATAATGTGTAATTGCGTTGCGATTCGCAGCGAATAATATCGTCTATTTTATATACCAGAATACTGTCGGCACTTGCCAGTGCTATCTTTTGCGGTCTTTCTTTTTGTTTAAGATTATCAAAAAGCACATTCAGTTTATCGTTCACACTTTTTGAATTCATGGTTTCTTCCGCTTTTTTAACTGCCTGAACCAATTCATCCGCATCAACGGGTTTCATCAGGTAATCAATAGCGCTGAAACGAAATGCTTTTACCGCGAACTCATTATGCGAAGTGGTGAAAATAATTTGTGGTTTTTTATCAGAGGCTTGTAACCTTTCCAGAAGATTGAAGCCGCTGCCGTCATCCAGTTCTATATCCAGGAAAACGAGATCGGGCTGCAGGGAAGTAATAAGCGCAAGTCCATCTGACACTTTCGGACTTTCTCCAACAACTTTAACCTGTGGGCAATGGTTTTTCAGGTCGTCCTTCAATGAGTCGAGCGAATGTTTTTCGTTCTCTATGATGATAGCTGATATCATATACTCTCCTTTACAGGTAACGTGAATTTGATCCTTGTTCCGCTTGCTTTTTCATTTTCATAAAGGTCCTCCAACTGTATCTTTGTTTCTTCCGAGTTCAAGATGGTCAATCTCTCTTGTGTTACTGCGAGGGCAAGCGAGCGGTGCGTTGATCCTTCCATTGCTTTTATTTCACTCGCTTTTTTGCGTCCAACCCCGTTGTCTTCTATTATACAAACAAGACCTCCATTTTTCTTAGTGAAAGATAGTAAAATTTTTCCTTTGCCTTCTTTAGGCATGATGCCATGCAATACAGCGTTCTCCAGGTGTGGTTGAATGAGCATGGGCGGGATGAGCAGGTTCTCGGGATCGATCTGCCCATCCAGCTGCAATTCAAAATCAAATTTATTACCCGAGCGTAACTGCTCCAGGTCCATATAATACTGCAAAGATTCGATCTCTTTCTGTATAGGTACAAATTCTTCCCGTGAATTCTCCAGGATCAGGCGCATAAGTTTAGAGAACTTGGTAAGGAATTTTTTTGCTTCAGCGGCTTCGTTCTTTCCAATGAAGTTATTGATGGAACTGAGTGAATTAAAGATAAAATGCGGGTTCATCTGCAGGCGCAAGGCCTGTTGCTCCAGTTCTATCACCTGCTTCTCCATTTTTATACGCTCATGGGCCCGCCTGTTGCGGATAAAGAAAAGTACTCCAATAAAGATAAGTAACAATAGTACGGACCCGATGATCAACGAATTTCTCATAACCGCGAACTCTGCTTCCTTTCGGGCAGCTTCTGTCTTTTGCAATTCACTTTCCTTATTCAGTAATTTTATCTGGTTCTCTTTTTTCTCAGTCTCGTAACGCGTTGTCATTTCGGTTACCTGACGGGCAATATCTTCGTTAAGCATGGAGTCCTTGTTTTCAGAGTATTTTTTGAAATACTTCAGCGCCTCCGTGCTTTTCCCCAGCTTCTCATAGGCTGTTGCCATACCCAACAAGGCGTTTTGCATACGTTCATTCATTTCACCGGGGCGGGCTTTTTGGTAAGCCTTTTCGAAGTATGACAGTGCCTGTTGATAATTGTGTTGGTCGAGATTGATCTCCCCGAGCGCGACATAGGCCAGGGCGGCATCCATTTCATCGCCGATCTCATCGGCTACCTGTAGCGATTGCTTAAAATATCCCGAGGCTTTCTCTGCTTCCTTTCGTTCAAGATAGATGGTTCCGAGATTATTAAGTACAACAGAAAGTCCTTCGTGATTCCCGGTTTCGTTGGCAAACGACAGCGCTTTTAAAAGTAAAGGAAGTGCTTCTTCGCTTTTCCCGGTTTGCATCAACGCGTAGGCAACATTGCTGAGCGGGATGATCATTCCTCCGCGATCACCAATTTCTTCAGAAAGCTTTAAATGATATCTGAAACTCTCCAACGCTTTAGGATAATTCTTCATTGTAAAATAAAGCTCGCCCAGGTTCCCGTGAGCGGCTGCTATACTTTTTTTTGAGCCGGAAGCTTCTGCCATTTTTACCGCGGCCAAGCGATATTTAACAGCCGAATCCAGCTCACCTTTCATCCCATAACAATTGGCGATACCCCCATACATGATAGACATGCCGGCCTTATTGTTCATACCTTGCAATAATTTCAGGTTCAATTCATATTCTTTTAGCGCTTCCGTAAACTGAGATCTCCGCTGAAAAAAATTACCAAGGAGATTGTGACAGGAGATGGCAAGCTTTTTATGCCCGCATTTTTCAGCCGCAACCAAACCCTGCTTACATATTCCTATGGCTGAATCAAGGTTCGCAGAACCCATTTGGTTACTGAGAGAGAGGTAAAGTTTCGCGCGCATGGAGTCACTGGTCGCGCCACTTAAAAGATTGCGCATTGAGTCGATCCGTGATCGCAAAATGGAAGAATTGTTTTGCGCGAAGAGCAATACTGGGATAAGGAAAAGTATCGCGAGGATCTTTTTCATAAGTTAAACTTACACAATTTTTAGATAGAGGAACTAATCCTCCAAATAAACCCTTCCCTCACGCCAATAGCTAACGGCTAGGGTCCAGGGGTCTTTAAAGTTGATGCTTCGTTGAAGTTTATAGCAATTCTCAGAGAAAGGATTCCTGATCTTTTCGAAGCGGAAGGTGAGGGGAGGAGCGCCGTTTTGTATGTAGTATTCCCAGGTTTCCATGCCGCTGGTTTTGTAGGTCTTATGAGGGGTGCCGAAAATAATATAGATCATGCCCATATCGGTCTTCCAGCCTTCTATGTGCGAGGTAAAGAAAGTATTGGCATCCTGCACACGGTTATAATAACGTTTAATGAGCTCTTTGGCGCGGTCGTTATTGCCCGAAATGCTTAACCAGAAAGCTTCTATGGCAGCTTGTTTATCAGCCGCATCGATCAATTTCTGGTGCTCTTCCTTGTTCATGATAAAACGAGAAGCGGCGATCATTTGAGCGTGCGAAGCCACCTTCGGAAAATTAGACTCCACGCCCAAAACCATACAGCCGCCTGTATTTACCGAATCGAGCCGCATATAGTAAATGCCCTGGCGACCCACTTTTAAATTAAAAGAATGCTCGTTCGTTGAAAGGATCGTAAAGGTTGAATCGGCAATAGATGGATACAATTGCGGGTCTTTCTGACTGAAAGGAGGCGGAGGTAAGGAGTAATCAACCGCGAAATAATCCACCCGCGTTTTTACAAAGCCCATCCGCTTATTGGTAATAGTAACTACGCTTCCTTTATTTATTTTATTAGTGTATTGAACCTCTTTATTGGATGATTCGATCAGAAAATTCTGCTGCGAGAACGAATTCCTTTTATCCGATTCGATATAATGCGTATGCTTTCTTTTTCCAAAAACATCTTCTATGGTTATCTCAAAATAAGATTCCATCCCGCTTTTCACGGGAATGGCCAGGTAGCCACTCAGCATTTTACCTGCCGGAGCGCCATCGTTCTTATCTTCTATATAAACAGTGGCCGA
>JANWKZ010000133.1 GCA_025451115.1 Bacteroidia bacterium
GAGCGGCCGTAGGTGGCGGCGACAAGCGTACGCGTTGGACCATGCAAAGAAAGATCGGTTACCGGCACCAGCGGAAGCCCCACCCCTATCATGCCCCAGGTTGTGGATCCTGAAGAAAGATAATACACGCCAACATCTGTAGCCGCGTACAAAGTTCCATTCAGCGGATCAACGATCACATCACTCACAGGCGCCGACGGCAAATTATACCCAATGTCGATCCATGCGCTTCCTTTATTGATCGTTTTATAAATATGCGATGTGTTATCGTGGTATCTATATCCCGATAGCGTAACATAAGCGGTATTCGCGTTGAATGGATCAGCCGTAACTCTTGTTACCCATCTTTTGGGCAGGCCCGAAGATACATTGGTCCAGTTTGAACCGTTATTACTTGATACGCTTACGTTACCATCATCTGTACCGGTATAAATGATATTGGTATCTACCGGCGAAACAGCAATCGTGGTTATGGAATTGAAAACAAGATTTCCGTTCGTAACGCCATCGGTAAGATCGGGACTGATAGGATTCCATGTTTGCCAGTAATCAACCGATTTGTAAAGGTAATTTGATCCGTAATAAACCGAGCGCGGATTCAGTGGATTTAATACCAGCGGTGTGTTCCAGTTATGCCTTTCTGAAGAGAAAACATTCAATCCTGTCGTACTGGTACTAATATTTCCGTATTGGTATTCATACATGCGGTTGGAGCTGTTCGTAGGATCTACGAGACAATAAAAACCATCGCCACCGTATACACTGTACCATGCGTTTTGCGAGGCATTGGAAAAATTAGTTCCGTTATCCTGTGTTCCGCCGTAGAGGCTTGAAGTATCCTGGTAATCTATCGTGGAAGTATAAAACTGCGTGATGGGTAGTTTACCATTTGCATAAAAGCTGCCGCCACCATCATTCGAAAGATAAACCCCACCGTCATTTCCGTTCACAAGCAGGTTTGTGTTTTGCGGATGAATAGCAATGGCATGATGATCAACATGAACTCCAAAAGAGATATTTCCCCAGGTCATTCCACCATCGGTTGATTTGTACAGATCAAATCCAGCGATATAAACCACGCTCGTATCAACAGGATCAACATTTATCCGGCCATACCACCAACCCTGAGAAGCAAACACCCCGGCGGCGTTACCTCCATCAACCTGGAACCAGCTGTTTCCGTTATTAACCGTTTTCCAAACGCCCATACAGGAACCGTATATATCGGCGTACACCGCATACAATACATTCGGATGCGTCGGTGAAATATCCAAACCGATCCTACCAACAGTTGGTCCCGGTGATGGCAGCCCGATAGTTAAGGCAGTCCAGCTATTTCCTCCATTGAAAGACCTATAAATGTTACAGCCCGGCCCGCCATAATTGCGGTTATTTGGTTTTCTTACACGTTCAAAGGTGCAGGCGAAAACTGTATCCGGACATTTTGGATTGATCACCACATCAATGGCGCCTGTTGAATCGTTCACATAAAGGACCTTTTGCCAATTCGTACCGCCATTAGTAGTTTTATAAACACCCCTGTCGGATGTTTTCCCATACAGATCTCCCATCGTAGCTACATATACTGTATTCGGATCGTTGTGATGAACCCTGATCTTCCCGGTGTTTCGGGTAAGCTGCAGGCCCACACTGCTCCAGGTTTGTCCCCCGTCTGTAGTTTTAAAAACCCCTTGTCCGTCGTAAGTAATAGAACCGCTGCCGCCGTTCGCTTCTCCCGTGCCAACATAAAGAACGTTTGGATTAGAGGGCGCGATACCAATATCGCCTATGGATAAACTTGACTGCTGATCAAATATAGGGTTCCAGCTTGCTCCCCCGTCAGCCGATTTGAACACACCACCAGATGCGGCACCCACGTAAATTTCCTGCTGATTAGTTGGATTCATTTCTATATCGCTGATACGCCCTTCTATATTTGTAGGCCCTACCAGTTGCCAGGTTGGATTTGCCATGGATCTTGCGGTTTGCTCCATAAAACGGGCCTGCACTACAGCCTCGGTATAAGCCTCGTAGTCGATCTTATCGAAGGGGTACATGCGCTGGGAGATGAACCAATCGGGCGCCGGTTCTTCTTCCGGGCGATTCCGGGCCTCAAGGTTATTTTTATTTAACCACAGAAGACCTGTTATCAAAACAGGAATGAAAAAACCCAGGCAGACAATAATTTTTCGCATACCCAAATGTACAAAATTACATCTGGTTTACAGGTATATCCTTGAAAAAGCCCCGTCTAAACCAAAGGCGTCACGAAATCCAAAAAGCTGCTCGTTTTCGCCGCTAATTTTCTATATTTAAAGCCTTAATAAACCGAAATATGAAACTTCAAAACTATGCCTGCGGACAATGGGTTGCAGGCTCTAACGAAGGACAGACCTTATATAACGCGATAACCGGCGAAGCCGTAGCAACAGCCTCTTCGGCGGGACTCGATTTCGCGAAGATGTGCGATTACGCCCGCACCGTGGGCGGCCCTAACTTGCGCAAAATGACCTTCCAGGAAAGAGGGATGATGCTTAAGGCACTGGCGATGCATTTACAAAGCAAGAAAGAGATCTTCTATAAAATAAGCTGGGCAACCGGCGCTACACGCCCCGACAGTTGGGTGGATATTGAAGGAGGAATTGGAAATTTATTTACTTACGCCTCCCTGCGCAGGCAATTCCCAAATGAAAGTTTTTGTTATGATGGAGATGTAGCACGACTGAGCAAGAATAATACTTTTATTGGTCACCACATTTGTGTTCCGAAGGAAGGAGTTGCGATCCACATCAACGCATTCAATTTCCCGGTTTGGGGAATGCTGGAGAAAGTAGCGGTTAATTGGTTTGCGGGAGTTCCTGCTATTGTGAAACCTGCCACCGTAACATCTTTTTTGACTGAAGCCGTAGTAAAAGAAATTATCGCGAGCAAAATTCTTCCGGAAGGAGCTTTGCAATTGATCTGCGGCAGCGCCAATGGGATCTTAGATCATGTGAACAACCAGGACGTAGTTACTTTCACCGGCTCCGCCTCCACCGGCAAAATGTTGAAGTCGAACAAACGCTTATTGGAAGAGTCGGTTCATTTTAATATGGAAGCTGATTCTCTCAACTGCTGTGTGCTTGGAGAAGATATTACCCCCGATAAACCCGAGTTTGATATTTTCATCAAAGAAGTTACCCGCGAGATCACAACCAAGGCAGGACAAAAGTGTACCGCTGTACGCCGAATTATCGTTCCAGAGAAATTGGTAGAAGACGTACACATCGCTTTAGGAAAGAGATTAGCTACAAACATCATTGGCGATCCGAACGTAGAAGGGGTTCGCATGGGAGCCCTGGCCGGACAATCGCAGTTGGCCGAAGTAAAAGAAAAAGTAGAGCAACTCAGCAAAACGCAGAAGATCATTATCGGCGACTTCGAGAAATTTGAAGTGAAAGGTGCCGACAAAACAAAAGGCGCTTTCATGCCCCCCATCATTTTCCTGAACGAGAACCCATTCAAGAACACAGATTGTCACAACATCGAAGCGTTCGGACCGGTGAGCACCCTGATGCCTTATAAAACAACGGATGAAGCGATCGAGTTAAGCAAATTAGGAAAAGGCTCCCTGGTAAGTTCTATCATTACTGCCAGCGACAAAGTTGCCAAACAATATGTAATTGGTGCAGCCTGCATGCATGGAAGGATCCTGATCCTTAACAACGAATGCGCGAAGGAAAGCACGGGTCATGGTTCGCCAATGCCCATGTTGGTGCATGGTGGTCCGGGGCGCGCGGGCGGCGGTGAAGAAATGGGTGGCAAACGCGGAGTATTTCATTACCTACAACGCACCGCTATACAAGGTTCGCCAACTACGATCACAAACATTTTAAATAACTATCAATACGGAGCAAAACACATCATCAAAAATGTTCATCCATTCCGTCAATATTTTGAGGACCTGGAAGTGAGTGAAACCCTCATCACCCCCACTCATAAAGTTGCGGAAGACGATATCCTCAATTTCGCGGAGCTGAGCGGAGATAAATTCTATGCCCACCTGCAACCCGATGCTTTGGAAGGAACTATATTCAAACGCACTGTAGCGCACGGATACTTCGTATTATCACGCGCCGCGGGATTATTTGTAGACCCGCCGAAAGGCCCGGTATTACTGAACTATGGAATTGACGAGTGCCGTTTTACCAAACCCATTTACCCGGGCATGAGCATCGGCGTTCGGTTTACCTGCAAGGAAAAAATTGAGAACGACAAACCACTAACAGCTGCAAACGGACAGGAAGTAAAAGTGGGTATTGTTAAGTGGATGGTTGACATTTACGACGCGAGCGAACAGGCTGTTCGCGATAAACTGGGCGTTGAAGGAACACCCGGCGAAACTGTGGGTATTGCAACCATTCTCACTATGGTCCAGAAAAAGAACCAGGGATAAATGGGTCATGTCGTCGATAATCGCGAGGAACTGATCCGCTTCATTGATGAAGCCAACAATAAACTATGGGCGCTGATCAACGCGCCGCTTGATTTTGACCCCGAAAAACTTTGCCACGAAGTAATAGCTAAATCCGAACTTGCGGAATACCCTTTCGGTAAAGCTTTTTGCCTGCTGAACGCGGGGCGCGGATCTTTCATCATCCAGCACAACGTAGAAATGGCGCTGGGCCTTGTTTCACAGGCGTTGGAGATCTTCAGGAAAATCGATGCTAAGAAATGGATAGCCAATACCCTTTTGGTACAGGGCATCATTCATAATACCGCAGGAAACAGAGAGGCCGCGATGTACAGCGTTTTACGAGGAATTGATTTTTATGAGACCCATCCGCAAGAGGCATGCGATTGGGAAATGGCTTACTATTTTATAGGACCTGTATACAAGGATCTTGGAAAATTGCAGGAGGCAGAAATACTGTACCTGAAAGGCTTATCAAAGAACAAACGCGGCGCCGAAGTATGGACAGGCCGTCTGCAAACCTCCCTTTCGGGGATCTACGCGAGTGAGGGAAAATATTCTGAAGCACTTGAGATTGGTCAAAAAGCCTTACTGACCTTCAGGGAGGAAAATAATTTTGTAGCAGAAAGTCGTGCCCTCACCGATATGGGCGTTATCCATAAAAAAATGGGTAACCATGATAAGGCGCTGGATTATTTTCTTCAAGGACTGGAAATGAGGGAAAAACACCATGTAAAGCAGTTCATTCTTACCAGCTTGCTCGAGATCTCCGCCCTGTATTCAGAAACGGGAAAAGCCGTTGAAGCGATCACGTATTTAAAGAGAGCCGAGCTTCTTGCAAAAGACATCCGTGCGTTGGCCAAATTATGCAATATCTATCAGCAGATAGCTCTTACCTACAAATGCCTGGATGCATATAAAGAAGCTTTGGCGTACTATGAGAAATTCCTTGAGCTCACGCTTGAACTTCACGCGGCTGATTCCGAAAAAAGAATAAAAGACCTCCACAGTGACCTGCTGAATGAAAAAGAACAGGAAATTGAAAGGCTGAAGAACGTAGAACTGAAAGAGGCATACCAGGTGATCTCTGAAAAACAGAAAGAGATACTCGACAGCATTCAATACGCCAAACGCATCCAGCAGAGTTTGCTGCCGAATGAGAAATTCATTGATAAACTGCTTAAACAAGCCAGGAATTCATGAGATCGCGATGGCCTATACTCCTGCTTCTCTTATGTACCTCTCCACTATTGGCGCAAAAGGAGACCCCGGATATCGATTCGTTGAAAAAAAAACTGTTGAAGCCAAAGAACGATACCGATCGCGCTTTCCTGATGGACGGTATAGCCAAAGAATATTTCAACGTCAATCTTGATTCTTCTGTAAGTTACGGAACGCGTGCGCTGGCCCTGGCGCGTAAAACCAACGTAGCCGAATACCAGGTTGACGCATTGAACTCATTAGGTGTTGCCACAAGAAGAAAAGGTGATTATAAAAAAGCCCTCGAATTCCACAACGAAGGCCTGAAGATCTGTCGCGATAAAAAACTGCACTCTTTCTATTTCATGAATGTGTATTCGGCCATTTGCCTCGTTCATACCGAGCAGGGAAATTATGCGGGAGCTATTGAATACGGTTACAATGCGCTTCTTGAATCTGAAAAAGGAAAGGATACACTCAACCAGGCCATCACCAACAACAACCTGGCCGATATTTACTTCAATATGGAACAATATCCCAAGGCACTTATTCATTATAAAAAGGCTTTGGTGATCTCGAAACAACTAAAGAATCTATACGGAGAAGGTCTTTTATCCGGCAATATCGGGAGCGTTTATTTTTCTCAGGGTAAGCTCGACAGTTCGAAAGTGTTCTTTGAAACAGCGCTTGATATCTCCCGAAAAGTTCAGGATGTATTCGGAGAAGGAACTAACCTGATGAACCTGGGAAATTATTACGAAAAGAAAGGCCAGATCAAAGAGGCGATCGGTTATTACGAAAAGGGAGAGGTCATTTTTCGGGAGAATCAGCTCGATCCGGAGTTAGCCGTAGCTTATACTAATCTTGCTTCCTGCTATCTAAAATTAAGAGACCCGGTAAAAGCAAAAGAATTTGGGCATAGATCGCTTGCGTATGCAGAAAAGATAAACAGTTATCCCGACAAAGAAAGTGCTCATCATACACTCAACGAAGTGTACGAGGCCATGCACGATACAAAACTGGCCTACCATCACTACCGCGAATACGTAGCTGCCCGCGATTCAACGGCAAACCAGGCCAACCGCAAAGCACTTTTCAAATCAGAATTACTGTACGAATACACCAAAAAGAGAGATGCCGACTCGCTGAGCAAAATAATTGACGATAAGATGCAGGCAGAGAAGCTGCACCAGGAAGAACTGCGCACCCATACGCAACGAAAATTCAAATACGCCGCCCTCGGCGGCTGTGCCCTGCTGCTGATCCTGGTGGTCTTTATCTTCAAGGGGTACCGCGATAAACAAAAGGCCAACCGCATCATCAGCGCGCAAAAAGAAGAAGTGGAACTACAGAAAACCATCATCGAGGAAAAACAGAAGGAAATTCTCGACTCCATTCACTACGCCAAACGTATTCAGACCTCTCTTTTGCCAAGTGAAAAGTACCTTGAGAGGGCACTTTCGCAGTTCAAGCGAAAAAAGTAGGTCCCCCTTCCCTTTTTGGTCATTTTTACCTATTATTGTCTAGCCATGCTGAAGATTTCTCACAGGATCTTACCTCTCTTTTTTCTACTCTGTTTTTTTACGGCTAAACTGCATGCGACTAATCCTGACAGTCTCCTGAATATTGTCAATACCTCGAAGGTTGATACCGTTAAAATTGAGCTGTTGAACCAATTGCTGTGGGAATGCAAAGAGACAAATCCCGACAAAGCCATCGCTTTCGGGAAACAGGCATTGGTAATAGCAAAAAAGATCGGGCGATCGCGATCGGTAGCGCAAACCCTGAACAATCTCGGAACTGTTTTTTATATCAGCGGGAATTATCCTGAGGCCTTGCATTATTATTTAGGCGGGCTTGAGATACGCGAACAACTGAAGGACACGGCGGCTATCGGAAAAAGTTTCAATAACATCGCTTTGGTTTATTACGAACAGGGTGATCTGCCACAGGCGCTTGTTTATCACGATAAGTCTTTGAAAATAAAATTGCGAACCAACGACCTCAAGGGAATTTCTTCCAGCTACGGAAATATCGGGAATGTATATTTCAAATATGCCAAATCCGCTTCCGGCAAAAAGAAAGACTCACTACTTTCACTTTGTCTCAATTACCAGGTAAAAACGCTCGACATTCAAAGCCAGATGGTGCAGAACGCGCCCGGCAATGTGAATTTGCTTGTAAGCAAATCGGGCACTTACAATAACCTCGGGAATATTTATTTCGAGAAGGCCGTGATCACAAAAAACCCGACCGAATACCAACTTGCGCTTAATTACCACCAAAAAGCGCTCGACATCCAGCAGGAGATCGGCGACGAACGCGGGCTCTCCCATAGTTTCATAAACATGGCCGGTATCTTCGAGAAGACCGATCACATGGAACAGGCCGTAACCTTTTACAACAAAGCTCTTGAGATTGCCGAACCCGCCAACCTCAAAGAAGAAGAGAAAGCCTGTTTTGAGGGCCTCTCGGAGGTTTATGAAAAGAAAAAAGACTTTGAACAAAGCCTTTTCTATTACAAGAAATTCAATAGTGTAAAGGACAGCATCCTCGATGTGGCCAAGACCGAGCAGATAGCCGAGATGCAGAGTAAATACGATGCCGACAAAAAGAACCGGGAGATAGAACTGCTGCAAAAGGACAAGGCCCTGCGCGAATCCGAGATGAGCCAGCAGAAAACGGTTCGTAACTCTTTTATTTTCGGGTTTGGTTTGGTATTCCTTTTAATTGTAATTTTATTTAACCGTTACCGCATCAAAACGCAGTCGGCCGAAGCCTTGAAGCTACAAAACACGATCATAGAAGCCAAACAGAAAGAGATACTGGATTCGATCCATTACGCCAAACGGATCCAGCAATCGCTTTTACCCGGCGAAAAATACATAGAGCGCTCTCTCTCCAAATTCAGACAAAAAGAAAGAATTGAGTCATGAGAACTTTATACGTTTTCCTGTTTCTGATCACTTTCACTTTACAGGCCCAGGAAGACGCCATACGCTCACTGGTTAAACAGATCAACGCAGGTACATTAAGGGATCACAAATACAAACGCTGCAACCGCATTGTAGATAGCCTTCTGGAGAAGAATGATTTCTCTACCTGCTACAAATTCCTTCAGTCATTGCACAAGGAATATGACGCCCTGCCGAATGATTCTTTTACGCCCGATGTGTATTACGCGCACGGCGATTTTTATTTTGCTTCTTCCAATTACAACCAGGCCCTCGATCAACTCCTTATCTCCGATAAGATCTACAAACAGCAAAAACGCCCGAAGGGAAGTTGCCGTGTACTTACCAATATGGGCAATTGCTATTATTTCCTCAGTAATTACGACCGGGCGCTGACCTGTTATAACGAAGCTTTGTCGATAAACCTGCAGCTTATAAAAGACGAGGAGATCAGTTCTAACCTGTATAATAACATCGGGATCATTTACGCCATTCGCCGCAACTTCCCAATGGCACGCAATTTCTTCAGTCGCGCCATGCTGGTATACCTGAAAAAAGCCGACAGCCTGAGTGTGGGCCAGGCGTATAATAATTTTGCCTCTGTGATGAAGGAATTGGGTCAATACGACTCGGCCTTCTATTATTTCTCACTTGCCCGGCATTTAAAAGAAAAATTCGGCACAAAGAGCGACATTTCGGACTCTTATTCGAACATGGCCGGTATTTATCTCAAGAAAAAAGATCCGGCCACTGCCCTTTCGTACCTGCAGAAAAGTTTGACCCTGCTGGATACTTCGCTTTACAACAATGATCTGAGCCAGATCTACCAGCAATTCTTCGAAACGTATGATATGATGAAGAATACCCCGATGGCCTACCGGTATTATCGTATGTGGAGAACCGTTGGGGATACGATCGATGCGCATAATAAATCAGGTGAACTGATGCAAAAGGAGATCACGATCGAGGTGAGCAAGGCGCACCTGGCCGATAGCCTGGCTACTGTAGAAGAAAAAAAAATACAGACCCTTGAATTACAACAGCAAAAGAAGCAGAATTCCTTTTTGATATTTTCACTGGTGGCCGCAGCCGGTATAGCCGCGCTGCTCTACAATCGTTTCAGGGTAACAAGAAAACAAAAACACATCATTGCCGATCAAAAACACCTCGTTGAGCTAAAACAAAAAGAGATGCTCGACTCCATTCATTACGCCAAACGTATACAGCAGTCGCTGATGACAAGTGAAAAATATATTGAACGTACTTTAAAAGAAATAAGAAACAAAAAGTAGTTTATGCAAACCACCTGGAAGAACAACGAGGCTCCAAACCCGCCTTATTACGCGGTGATCTTCATCTCGGAGAAGAAAGAAGACCTTGCCGGCTACGAAGAAATGAACAACCGCGCCATGGATGGCGCTTTGGCCATGCCCGGCTGCCTCGGCTATACCAGCGCACCCGGAAATTTCATTTCGTACTGGGATAACCTCGACAGCATCAATGCCTGGCGACATAATTCAACGCATAAAGAAGCGAAAGAAAAGGGTGTGAAGAACTGGTACAAATACTATCACAGCCTGATCTGTAAAGTAGAAAACTCGCACGAATTTTTTGCCCCCGAAACATAATTTACCTTAGACCATGTTAAAACGTATTTTTTCATTGTTATTGATACTTGGCTGCGTTGTTTCTTACGCGCAGGAGACGAATATCGATTCATTGAAAAAACTGCTGGCTGTGGCTGATAGCGATTCGGCGCGGATGTACCTGAATATGAAGATCGGTAGTGCCATTGGCATGAATGACCCGGGACTGGCTGCGCCTTACATGAAAACCGCCTTGGAGTTGGCGCGCAAAACAGGTAAGAAACGCCTGGAAGCAAAATTACTCAACAGCCTGGGCGGCCTGCATTTTTACCTGGGCGATTATAACGAAGCCTTGAGATTAGCCATAAGCAGTGAAAAACTAATGGAAGCGCTGAATGACAAAGACGGCCTTTCTGACTGCTACAACGGCATCGCGCTCATCTATAGCAAAAACAACCAGTACGACATGGAGCTGAAGTATTTTAAAAAATCGCTTGCCCTGCGTATGGAATTGAAAGATTCACTTGGCATTTCGCAAAGCCTCACCAACCTGGGAGGGTATTATGAGGACATTGAAGATTATGATAGCTGTCTTATCTATTATAACGAATCGCTTAAGTACGCCAAGTTGGTAAAAGACGTGTATGGGGAGGCTCTTTTGCTGAACAACATCGGGATGATCTATTTAAAAAAAGATAATTTCAGGGCGGGTGAGGATTTCCTGTTGCGCAGCATCGCGATAAAAAAAGAAATAGATGACCTCTTGGGCGTGGCCGAATCGAACCTTAACCTCGGAGACCTCTACATTGCCCTGAAACGGTATCCGGAGGCTGAAAAACACGTTACCTACGCACTCGAATCCTCTCAAAAACTAAATGCCCTTGAATTGATCCGCGATTGTTATCAAAGCCTTTCGTTAATTCATAAAAACCGGAATGACATCAACGGCGCTTTCAAATACCTGGAGCTTTTCATGCAATATAAGGACAGTGTTTCTACCGAAGAGCGTACCCGCGCCATAACTGAAATGAACGCGCGCTTCGACAGCGAGAAAAAGGAGAAAGAGATAGAACTTCTGAACAAGGACAAAGAAAAGCAAGCCGCCTTAACGGCCGAGGAACACAAAAGAAAGAATCTTATTATAGGCTCAGTGGCGGGGGGCCTTTTACTGGTCATCATATTCTCCGTTTTCCTGTATAACAGGTTCAAAATCACACAGAAACAAAAGAATATCATAGAAAAACAGAAGGCCCTGGTAGAGCAGAAGAAGGAGGAGATAGAGAAGCAGAAAGAGCTGGTGGAGGAGAAACAAAAGGAGATCCTGGACAGCATTCATTATGCCCGCCGGATACAGCGTTCGCTCATGACATCCGAAAAATATATAACCCGGATACTTTCTAAGTATAAAAACTGAAAATCGGCCCGTTTTTTGCTTATTACGGGTAAATTACTTACTTTTACTTTTAATAAACCCTTGTAAAACAAAAGGAACCCATGAAAAAAACACTTCTACTTTTAGCAGCCGTTTGCAGCCTTAACTTAGCTGTGGCACAAAACGAGAAAGCCGTGCAAACCCAAAAGGCCACAAAGGCCGAAATGATGGCAAGCCGCCACACCAAGCACCTGCAGAACATGCTGACTTTGACTGAAGAGCAAACCACTAAAACGCATGACGCATTGCTGGCCCGCTTCACAGAAGCACAGGCTATCCGTGAAAAAGCGGGTGCTAATCCTGATAAACAAGCTTTAAAAACACAGTTCAAGTCCGTACGTGAAAAATACGTTACCGCTATGAACACTATTCTTACGGCCGATCAAAAGACCAAATGGAACGAACAACGCCAGCGCGTGAAGAACGGCGCTCCCAACAACGCAGCGAGCAATCTGCCTAATGCTCCGAAGAAAACGGAAGTAGCTCCTCTTACAAACGAAGACGATGGCATTGAGAGTAACTAACTAAACATATTCCATAAAAAAAAGTCCCGTTTTGCGGGACTTTTTTTATTGTGTAAAAACGAATATCTTTTTCGTTTTCCTCATTCACTACCACTTATTTCCTAAAAGTCGCCACTTGCTAAGTGGCTCCTGCCAGTTCCCAATTCCTTCTTCTTTTGGGCAGCCTGCCTACATACCTTTGAATTAACGAAGCAGACAACAGATAACAAAACAGAAAAATAACAACCATGAATCCCTTTCAAAACGTCGGCAAACTAAACGACATCCTTTTCGAAAAAAGGAACAAACAATACGGCGCTTACGCCATCCGCAGTTCCTACGACAGCACGCTGTTAAAGTCATTAGGCATTACCGCCTGTGTAATGATCGGTGGTATTTGGCTCCTTTCTATCTTTATAAATACGAACGATATTATCGCAGAAAAGGTAATACCGAAAGTTGACAGTCTCATCAACGTGATCTTCAACGCGGATCCCTTGGAGCCTAAGCAACCGGAAATAGAGAAACCATCGGGTGGTGCACCCAAAACGAGCGTGGCTGTATCAAGCAATATACGCGACAAGGCACTTGATACTGCCAAAACAGATATCAACGCGGTGAATACCGTTGTGAATACAAATACCACCTCCGTTACTACTGCAACTACAACAAGTACCGGAACGCTTACCACACTTCCAACAAATACCCTCACCACAACTGAACCTGTGGCTTATTTCGAAGACGCGCCTGTTTTCCCCGGTGGCTTACCCGAGTTCTGGAACCGCAATTTAAAATATCCACCCCCTGCACGTGAAGCCGGCGCTGAAGGTACCGTGTTCATCAATTTCGTGCTCGACGAAGAAGGTAAAGTGATCAAATGCACTGTACTGAAAAAAGGCGGTTATGGTTTTGACGAAGAAGTATTGCGCGTGGTAAACCTTATGCCTAACTGGAAACCGGGCAAAGTGGGAGGAAAACCCGTAAAAGTGACCTTTAACCAGGCTGTAAAATTCAAACTGAATTAACCGATCTGTCAAACCGGGTGGATCGCGATCCTGCAACTTCGTGCACAGGGTGCGACCGCTCAGTTTGACAGTCTTCTTAGAAAGCTTAAAAACCGTACCTTTGTACGGTGCTATACGAAACTAAAAATCTGAATCCTTCAGATAAAAAACTGCTCGATGACGGGATACTGCTTCCCCTCATGGAGCAGTTTTATACTATACAGGGCGAAGGTTTCAATACCGGTAAGGCTGCTTATTTCATTCGCTTGGGCGGATGCGATGTAGGTTGCCACTGGTGCGATGTAAAAGAAAGCTGGGACGCCAACCTGCATCCCTTGACTCCCGTAAAAGATATTCTTGAAGCTGCGCTAAGTTATAAGGCCAAAGCTGTAGTTGTTACCGGTGGAGAACCGCTGCACTATAATCTCAGTGAACTAACCTGGCATCTCAACGACCAAAACATCGAAACTTTCATAGAAACATCCGGTGCTTATCCTTTAACCGGGCACTGGGATTGGGTTTGTCTCTCTCCTAAAAAAACGGCTCCTCCCCTGCCCGCCATTTACGAGCGTGCCAACGAATTGAAGATGATCATACACAACAAGCATGATCTTGTTTGGGCCGAAGAAGAAGCTAAAAAAGTGAGTAAGAGTTGCTACCTCTACCTGCAGCCCGAGTGGAGCAAACGCGAGGAGATGATGCCACTTATTATTGAGTATGTGAAGAAGAACCAGAAATGGATGGTATCTTTACAAACACATAAATACATGAACATCCCTTGATACGCGCCATCAACATACACAAGAACTACGGCAGCCTCCATGTGCTGAAAGGCATCGACCTCGAAATAAAACAGGCTGAAGTAGTGGCTATTGTGGGCGCGTCGGGTGCCGGCAAAACCACTTTGCTCCAACTACTCGGCACTTTAGACAAACCCTCGGATGGAAAGATACACATCAACGAAACGGAAGTCGCTTCTTTATCGGATAAAAAACTTTCCGCTTTCCGTAATAAGAACATCGGTTTTGTTTTCCAGTTCCATCATTTGTTGCCCGAGTTCACAGCTATAGAGAATGTTTGTCTTCCCGCCTTGATCGCGGGCACTTCTAAAAGTGATGCTCATAAAAAAGCTTCAGAACTTTTAAGCTTACTGGGTGTTTCTCCTCGCGCCGAACATAAACCCGGCGAACTTTCGGGTGGAGAACAACAGCGCGTAGCGGTGGCAAGGGCCTTAATTAACTCGCCGGCCGTTATTCTCGCCGACGAGCCCTCCGGAAATCTCGATACCCATAACGCACAGGAGCTTCATAAACTTTTTTTCGATCTCCGCCAGCAACTCAACCAAACTTTCGTTATCGTTACACACAACAACGAGTTGGCTAACATGAGCGATCGCAAGATCATCATGCAGGATGGACGCATTCTAACGGATTAACATCTTACTAAACCCAACCCCACCTGTCTGCTTCTTCACTTCGTGAAGGAAGCTGCGACTGTCCTCCCCTGAAAGGGGAGGCGTATTTGTATTACTAAACAGAAAACAAA
>JANWKZ010000134.1 GCA_025451115.1 Bacteroidia bacterium
GATACTGTATGCGCCTCACCCGAATACACAACAATGTTCTGTTTATTATCCAGGCAGGCCGAGAAACGGTAATTGTTCTTTATTTTTTCCGTGAATTTTACCGAACCACTCCAAACCTCTTCGAGGTCTGAATCGCAGATCCTCATCTTATCCGCCAGTGTATTGAATGGCGAAGCGTACAATAGGATATTCGAACCATTGGGAGAAAAGGAGAATTTTATCTCCCTTTCAGTGGCCAGCGACGGAACTGAATACAGCACTTTTGTGCCCGTGGCAAAGCCTTTGGCTTTGTTGACCTTTGTAGCATACAGCGTTGTTTGCTGCTTGGTTTGCCCGATACTTAAAAGATAAACATGCTCTCCCATGGAGACCACACTATAAAAACGGGTCACATCTTTTTTATCCTCACTTAGCGGTTGTGGCAATTCATTTGAAAAGATAACCTGCTTACTACGCTTGTTTATGGCCTCCAGATACCAATGATCACTCGTCATGAAATAACGGTACTTCACAATATAGATGGCGCTGCTGTCTTCGCAACTTAACCACTGTCTTTTTGATCCGGAATTTCGATCTGGAAAGATCGGGCCCCAATTGATCGCCTCCTGTGCAACAGAAACCGTGAACTGGAACAGCAGAAGAATAAAAAAATATCTTTTACCGAAGCTCATAACTAACGTGGTAAAAGTGCAAAAATTTCGGTTTACTTTACAGGAATATTTTTGGCCGACTTATTCTTATTGGCCAACTGCCCGCAGGCCGCATCAATATCCTTCCCGCGGCTGCGACGGACATTTACAATAATGCCTCTTTTTTCGAGATAGTCTTTGAACGCGTTGAGGCGTTCGGGAGTAGTTTGTTTGAACTCTCCGTCATCAATGGGATTATATTCGATGATATTTACTTTGGCCGGAACCTTGCGGCAAAATTCTGCAAGTTCCTCAGCATCTTTTATTGAATCGTTGAAATCTTTGAAAGCAATGTATTCGAAAGTTACACGTGTGCCTGTTTTGTCGTAAAAATAATTAAGGGCCTCGGCCAGGTTCTCCAACGAATTGCTTTCGTTGATGGGCATAATGTAATTACGTTTCTCATCATTGGCCGCGTGCAGAGAAAGCGCCAGGTTGAATTTCACTCCGTCGTCGCCCAGTTTTTTGATCATCTTCGCAATGCCTGCCGTTGAAACAGTGATACGTTGCGGACTCATGCCCAAACCATCTGGAGAGCAGATCCGATCAACGGAGCGAAGTGTTTCCGCGTAATTGAGTAAGGGTTCGCCCATGCCCATGTAAACTATGTTTGAAAGATGCTGACCGTATTTTTCCTCTGCAAGACGATTGGTTAGAACAACCTGGTCATAAATTTCGTCTGCATTCAGATTACGCAAACGATCAAGTCGCCCCGTTGCACAGAATTTGCAGGTAAGGCTGCAACCAACCTGCGAAGAGATACAGGCGGTCATACGCGAAGTAGTTGGGATCAGAACACTTTCTACGACTTTTCCATCATGCAATTTCATGGCGCACTTAATGGTGCGGTCGCCGCTTATCTGCATATCGTCTATGCTCACGGCGTTGATCACAAAATTATCGTCAAGCACCTGGCGCAGGTCTTTGGAGAGATTGCTCATTTCCTCAAAACTGCGTGCACTCTTTTGCCAGAGCCATTCCCAAACCTGTTTCACGCGAAAAGCAGACTGACCCTTTTCTTTCAGAAAAGTGCCTATTTCTTCCTGTGTAAGGGAGCGTATATCCTGCTTCGTTTGCATCTTATGGCGAGGTATAACTCGCCATCGCGAGTCAAAATTTTGTGGTTTTGAACCTCGCGACAAAGATACGACCTAAAGGGCGGGGAATCTACATTTTATGAGTGAAAATGTGTTAAGCCGGCCCTATTTTTGGTACTTTTGGGAAGAATGCGCTACCTAACTGCCGATATCATTTACCCCATAAGTTCTTCTCCCGTAAAGGGAAAAGTGGTTGTCGTTGATGACAAGGGCACGATCTCAGATCTTGTTGAGGAAAAGGACATAGATCCTTCAAAAATTGAGCGTTTGAAAGGCTCTATTTGCCCGGGCTTTGTAAATACCCATTGTCACCTGGAGCTTTCTTACATGAAAGGAAAAATTCAGAGTGGTGGCGGACTGCATCACTTTATCAAGGAAGTTGAGAAGCTTAAAAAGCCCGGCGATGATGAAGTTCAGCAAGCTATCAGGGATGCTGACGCTGAAATGAAAAATAAAGGCATTGTGGCGGTGGGCGATATTTGTAATACATCCAACACTTTCGCTTTCAAAAATTCATCTCCGATCTATTATCATAATTTCATGGAGGTCTACGCCTTTGCAGAAGATCGCGCGGAGGCCGCTTTTGAAAAAGGAGTAAAATTACAACGCGAAAGCAGGAATAACTCTTCCGTAACCCCTCATGCGCCCTACTCCGCTTCCCAAAAATTATTGAAACTTATTTCAGAACACGCTAAGAAAAATAACTCCGTTCTTACGATCCATAACCAGGAAACAGCCGACGAGAATTTATTCTTCCTTGAAAAAAGAGGAAGCATCTTAGATCGGTTGAATTATTTCGGGATAGATACAAGCCACTGGAAAGCGCCCGGAAAAACAAGCCTGCAATACACTTTACCGCAGTTACCCTCCGGAAATAAGACGCTTTTAGTGCACAATACTTTTACTTCAAAAGGAGATATCTCATTCGCAAATTCTTTCAACAAAAACCTGTATTGGTGTTTTTGTCCAAACGCCAACCTCTACATCGAGAATCAATTGCCCAACATTCATGCTTTCATCGATAGCAATTGCCAAATGACCCTGGGTACCGACAGTTACGCGAGTAACTGGAGTTTAAGCATCCTCGACGAGATAAAAGCCCTGCAAAAGAATTTTCCAAAGGTTGCGCTTGAAGAGTTTTTGAAATGGGCGACATTAAACGGGGCAAAATTCCTGGGAATTGAAAATACATTTGGCAGCCTTGAGAAAAATAAAAAACCCGGGCTTAACTTAATAAGCCCGGATCTCAGCATGGTTACTACCTTAGCTTAGGTTACTTTTTCTCTTCCGGAATAAACTTAATGGAAATAGAATTCACGCAATAACGTTCGCCTGTCTGCGTAGGCCCATCTTCAAAAACATGTCCCAGGTGCCCGCCGCACTTTGCGCACAGGATCTCTACACGGGTCATTCCAAAGGTATGGTCCGATTTTCTGGTCACGCGGTCGCCTCCCAGGTCTTTATCAAAAGCGGGCCATCCGCAATGGCTCTCAAATTTCGATTCTGAAGTAAATAGTTCAGTTCCGCAGCCCGCACATACGTATTTTCCTTTTTTGAAATTATCGGTGTATTCGCCTTTATAAGGGGCTTCGGTTCCTTTCTCACGTAATACGTGATAGGCTTCGGGGCTAAGTTCTTTTTTCCATTGTTCTTCGGTCTTCACAACTTTTTCTGTATCCATGATCTTCTGGTTTTTAGGGGTATTTAGGGTGTTTGAGTTCTGGCATGAGCTTGTTACAAAAAGCACAAATGCCAGGGGTATAGTGAGTATTGTTTTCATGAATGCATTTTATAATTAGACGCCCTGAAACGCCAAACCTTACAGCGAATCACCGACCTTTTATGCCCATTTTACCGCTTTTACAGACCTGGGAATCGTAGGGGATAGTGTATTGTACTACAAGATCATCCTATTTCATACTATTTAACACCCGCCTGTATCTCCGTTACTTTGCCGTATAAAATTAGTAAAAATGAAACAACAAGTATTATTAACGAACGAAAAGATCAAAGCCCTCGATTTTATAGCCTCGAGGTTGCTGAACTTTAAATGTGTACAGTATGATCTACTGCATGAATTGGTAACCGAGAAATTCGATACCGACCCGGATCACCTGATCAATGAACTGATCACTAAAAAAGCGGTTGATCTGAAACATGGCGGATTGATGATCTTAAATGAAACTGTTTTAAAACAGTACTGCTTTGGCGCTCAACTGGCAGTAGCGTTTAAAGATCATTGTCTGGCCGCTTGATAACCGGTCAGAATTTAATTGAACGCACTAAAGCCGGTAACCTGCTGGCCGGTAATGAGCAGGTGGATATCATGTGTTCCTTCGTAAGTGATCACACTCTCCAGGTTCATCATGTGGCGCATGATCGGGTATTCGCCCGTAATGCCCATACCACCGTGGATCTGGCGCGCCTCGCGCGCTATCTGCAAGGCCATGTTCACATTGTTACGCTTGGCCATAGAGATCTGTTGTGGCGTGGCGCGATGCTCGTTCTTCAGAACTCCCAATCTCCAGGTTAAAACCTGCGCCTTGGTGATCTCGGTGATCATCTCCGCCAATTTCTTCTGCGTTAACTGGAAAGCGCCAATGGGTTTACCGAATTGCTGACGCTCCTGGCTATAACGCAGGGCACTGTCGTAACAATCAAGTGCCGCACCGATCGCTCCCCACGCGATACCGTAGCGGGCAGAGTTCAAACAACCTAAAGGACCTTTCAATCCTTTGATGGTGGGGAATAAATTTTCTTTCGGAACTTTTACGTTATCAAAAACAAGCTCCCCGGTAGCGCTGGCCCGTAGACTCCATTTGCCATGCGTTTCGGGAGTAGTGAATCCTTTCATGCCACGTTCAACGATCAAACCACGGATCTCTCCTGCCTCATCTTTTGCCCACACCACCGCGATATCGGCAAAAGGCGCGTTACTGATCCACATCTTGGCTCCGTTCAATAAAAGATGGTCACCTTTGTCTTTAAAATTGGTGATCATACCGCTTGGATTGGATCCATGGTCGGGCTCGGTGAGACCGAAACAGCCCATCATTTCGCCTGTGGCCAGCTTAGGTAAGTATTTTTTCTTCTGTTCTTCAGTTCCGTAAGTATAAATAGGAAACATCACCAGCGAGCTCTGTACAGAGGCTGTTGAACGCAAGCCGCTATCGCCGCGCTCCAGTTCCTGCATGATAATTCCGTAAGAGATCTGGTCTAAACCGGGCCCGCCATATTCTGCCGGGATATAAGGCCCAAAAGCGCCGATCTCGGCCAGTCCTTTTATCCATTGTTTAGGAAATTCAGCTTTCTGGCACGCGTCCTCTACTATCGGGCTCACTTCCTTTTTAACCCAGGCGCGTGCGGTCTCACGAATGAGACGGTGCTCTTCGGTTAAAAGTTCTTCCACTAAAAAAAGATCATGATACTGGAAATTATCGGATGCCATAAAATTGTTTTTAGGTCGCAAATATAGGCAAAAAAGGGGCACCGTGAAAGGCCCCTTTTCTTTGCTATGGATCGGTATTCGCTACCGGTTTATAACAAATCTTTTGCTCAGCGAAGAGTTTCCTGTGCTGATCTTTACAAAATAAATACCGTTCTCCAGGTCGCTCACGTCGGCCCTGAGGATATGATTACCGGCAATTATTTCATTTGAGATCACCTTCACCACTTTACCCGCAATATCATAGATCTCTGCAACACCTGCTTCTTTATCCGACATCCATTTGATAAAGATCTCGCCCGCAGCCGGAACCGGGAAGACTGAAAAATATTTATCCGCCTCGTTGATCTTGATCGAGTTGAGACAGGTTGCGTAAACATTATTACCACTCAGCAAACCTGCGTTGTTGTTCTCATCGGTCTCCGTGATCTCCTGGCTCGCATCCACCCAGATCCCTAAACGATACGTTCCGTTCTGGATGGTCTGTCCGCTGTTATCGATATTGATATCCCAGTTGGAAATGGTTACACAGGCATTGCCCGAAAGCCCGGCGTTCAAACGATATTTGTCGATCACCCAATAATTCCCGGAGCCCTGGTCGTACAGGTACATGCCGACGTCAAAAGCGGAGGCAGGATCCTGATCGTTGTTGCAGGCATCCACCTGGATACCCGTGATGTGACAATCGTTATTGCAGGGATTGTAGGAATAATTGATGCCCGGCACAAGATCGATGCTTTGTGCCTGCATACCGATAGCGGCGCCTACGGCAGCTATCAGAGAAATAAATTTTGTAGATGTTGTGTTCATTGCTTTTTGTTTTAAATTCACTACAAATTTGCGACAGATCGCTTTGGCATTGTTTTTGAAATTACACGCAGGCATGTAAATGCGGGTCTCCGGCGAAGTGAGAAAAGCGGGTTATGAGAGGGAAACCCGCACGTAAACAAAAAAGCTTATGAGTTCACAGAATCACAATATATTGCTCAAAGAGAAGTTCTCAGGCCTCTCGGGCCTTCAGAAAGAGAAGCTGATCAGCGAATTTCGTAACGCGCCTTTGATGCTGAAGCTGATCGAATTCCTGGAAAAACAAAAAGGCGCTTCCTTCAGTTCACATGTATGTATAAACAAGGTCTACGGTATTGAGTTAAGCGACCCCGATTACAAGACCGTTGAGAACCGTTTCTTCAAGCTTCGCAAAAAACTAATAGATACTTTATCCGATTCTAACGAGGCGGCCGAACAAACGCACTACCTCGATGAAGAGATGGAGTTGCGCGAGTGCATCGATCTTTTCAATAAAGGCCAAAAAGATCTCGCTTACAAACGATTGGAGGAATTAGAAAAAAGGTGCTGGAAGAAAAACCTCTTTGAACTCCTCCCGCGCGTGATCGATCGGATGATCTTCTGCAACCAGTCGTTTAACCGAATCAACGAGAATAAACCGGTATATAAACGTTACGACGAAGCCGTAAAGCTAAACTCGCTTACCTTACAGGTATTGAAAAAAGTGCGACAGGTTTACGAGATCAATTACGAAAAAGGGATAGGAGCGGCTAAAAGCGAGTTACGCTTCATTAAAAAGATGGCCAACAATAACCCTAAGTACCCGCGCTTCGAATTCATCTACCATCATTTATCACTTTACTATAAACTGGGTTCTTCCGAATACATCGACAAGATGCAGGTATTGGGAAAACACCACGCCGCACTTAAGAAGATCTACCAGGAGCATGGCAATATGACCATTTTCTATACGCCTAATTACGAATACTACCAGGAAGTGCATCTCAAGGAGATCTCCATGTTCTATCTCTACAACAAGTGCGATTTTGAAGAGGCTTACAAAGAATCCTGCGAACTGAAAAAATTCATTAGTGATAATAATGCCCCAAAGGCCGAATCGTTCTTTTATAACGCTTTCCGGGCCGAATTGGCTGCAAGCCGTTATACAGAGGCGCGACAAACACTGGATGAATACACACAGGTTTTACGAAAGAATAATCAAACCGATCGCCTTCCCTTCGTTCATGCGCTGCAAATGATGTTATACGTGTATGCTTACCCGAAAATAAAACCCGAAAATATTTCGCACACAGAGAAGATGTTCGAACAATATATCAAATGGGCACAGAAGAACAAAAGTCTCATCGCTTCTTATGAAGAAACGCTTATCATTAAGGCCGGATACAACCACATAAAAGGTCGGTACGATGAAACCCGGGATCTTTTGAAAGGGAACACACTCGAGAATTATTTCGAGACCAAAGACCTGTATCGGCTTTTCTTATCCTTCAACGATCATTTTGCAGGCGGAAAAAGTGTAACTGCGGCCGGAGAGCTCAGAACAAAGATACAAGCCATGAAATATAAGGTACTTACACCTAACTCCGTATTACTTTTAAAACGTATGGCGGAATTCGTCCAATAAAAAAGTCCTCCCGCTTAAGCCGAAGGACCTTCTTTTTAATTTATACTTTTCCGGTTTAGGCAAAATCCACCACGTCCAATACAACTAATAACGCAAAGATGATCTCACCGATAACGGTAAGATGCAGTAAAAGATCTATCCAGAAATTAGTTGTTACTCCGCCATCATGCAGGTATACAGCAATGAGGCAAAGCAAGGGGAACAAGGCAAGGATAACCATTACAATGATATTAGCATCTCCCTTACGCTGATCCGTTTTTTTGGCCGCAACCTTCACATCTTTTGCAAGTTGTAAATTATGGGTGAGGATAGTGCTGTTGGTTCCATTCACTACCGGAGGAGCTGTCGGAACGTTTTTTACAATATTCGATTGATAACTGCGCTCCTGTTGTTCTATCACTTTAGCTTTACTTGCCGATATACTAAGATCATTTTGGATCTTATTTTCCAGGTTTATCTGCACAGAAGGCATTTTCTCCGCATGGATATTTCCGGCTTGTGCTACCACTTCCTTCTTGTCCACAGACGTCGAATGATGCAAATAATACCCTTTGGTATAGTGCCTTTTCATCAGGGTCATTTTATTTCCGCACGAGCTGATGATCACGGCAAGTGCAAGGAATCCGATCAGTTTTTTCATAAAAGTCATTTATGGGTTAATACTGCAAAGAAAAATTAAAAATGCAGATAAAAGTCGCCTGTTAATAATTTATACTCATCTGTATAATCATGGTGGCCCTCCTTCTCAATGCTCAGGGTTTGGTCTGACAAAGCACTCGTAATAAAAGAAAATTGCATGAGATGTCTTTTTTCGGTATCGTTCACAAGCTTGGTCTTTATACGAAGGCGTTTAACCAGGTTCAGGCCCTTTTTTTCGGCCATCGCTTTAAAATCGTTTGCCTCTTTGGTTGGCAGTATGATATAGAATTTACCGTCGGGCAAAAGCAGGTTCTTTACCCCCTCTACCAGGTCCTTAAAGGGCAACGTGTCGTTATGGCGTGCATGATTACGTTCTTCATCGGGCGCTTTGTAAGAATCTACAAAATAGGGTGGATTGCTGATGATGACGTCGTATTTTTTTTCGGCTGTCTTATTGAAATCCTGCAGGGAGGAGCGATGCACCCGCACCCTCTCGGGCCAGGGCGACTTAGCCGCGTTCTCCACGGCCTGCTCAAAGGAGCTTTGCTCCATATCGATGGCATCGATCTGCGCTTTGGATTTTTGGGCCATCATCAGGGCGATGACGCCCGTGCCCGTTCCAATATCCAGTATACTTTTCGCTTTTTCAACCTTTGCCCATGCACCTAAAAGGACCGCGTCGGTGCCCACTTTATGCGCGCACTTTTGCTGCATAACAGTAAACTGTTTAAAGATGAACGACTGATTGGGCATACATCACTACCAAACTTTCAACTAAAGATACGAAAAATTCCCGAAAGGTTGCTTAGGCGAGGTAAATATCTATAAGTCCTTCGGGGGCGCGGTAGAAAACTGTTTTATTCTTTACATCGGTGCGCTCAATAAGCTCTTCACTAAAGGGCAATAGCAGTTCTTTTTTATTTACTTCCAGCGCGAACATCTGCTGGCCGGGCATTTGAATGATCTCGTGTATGATCCCCAGGTCTCCCTTTTCTGCATCTATAAGTCGGTAGCCCGTAAGGTCGGTCTTCTTTTTTTCTTTTAGAAGGAATTTTTCCTCCATCCATACCTCTTTGCCCGC
>JANWKZ010000135.1 GCA_025451115.1 Bacteroidia bacterium
GCGCTTTGTTACTTGTTAGCGATCAACCGATGGTTCCCGAAGGCGTGAAAACCGAAGAGAGCGACAAGAAAGTGACCGGCAGTTTTGTAGAAGAACATCTGCGCATTGGTATTGAATCGTTGAAAGAGCTGCAGAAGGCCGGCATTTCGGTGAAGCATTTGAAGTTTGATTAACAAATGATATTCGTGAGTAGTTATTTGTTATTCGTAAGCAAATACCAAAATAATTTCACGTATAGCCTATAACTTTTAACGATTAACACTCTATGCTTATAAAAGAAATTATCTCCATTCTCGAATCCTTCGCTCCTCCGTCGCTCCAGGAAAGCTACGACAATAGTGGCATGCAGTGCGGCGACGCGAACGAAAAAGCAAAAGGCGCGCTGCTTTGTCTCGATGTTACTCCTGAAGTTTTAAAAGAAGCCGAAAAGAAAAAGTGTAATCTCATCATCGCGCATCACCCGCTTATCTTTTCGCCGCTGAAAAGACTTACCGGCGCCAATTACGTGGAGCAGATCATCATCTCCGCCATCAAAAAGAACATCGCCATTTACGCCTGTCACACCAACGCGGATAATGTGCGCATGGGCGTTAATCATAAAATTGCCGGGAAACTCGGATTGGTGAATTGCAAGGTCCTCCAACAGAAAAAAGGAATACTGAAGAAACTCGTAACTTTCGTCCCCAAAGAACACGCCGAGAAAGTCCGCACCGCCCTCTTCAAAGCCGGCTGCGGAGAGATCGGTAATTACGATAGCTGCAGCTATAACCTGGAAGGAAAAGGAACTTTTAAGGCGAATGAAAATGCTAATCCTTTCGTAGGAAAAAAGAACGAATTGCATTTTGAGGCGGAAACACGCATTGAAACCGTTTTCGAATCCTACAAAGAGAACGCGGTGATCAAAGCCCTGCACAAAGCGCATCCCTACGAAGTAGTGGCTTACGATATCTACCAATTAGAAAACAGGCACCCGGCCATTGGTTCGGGACTTGTTGGCGAGCTTACAAAAGCCACCGAAGAGAAAGTTTTACTGGAAACCCTAAAACGTAACTTCGCAGCCAACGGCATCCGTTACACCTCCCTTTTGGGTAAGAAGGTCAAAAAGGTGGCCCTTTGCGGGGGCTCCGGAAGCTTTCTTTTAAAGGACGCCATAGCCCAAAAAGCCGACATTTTCATTACCGCTGACTTCAAATACCACCAGTTCTTTGACGCTGAGAATAAGCTCGTTATAGCCGACATCGGGCACTACGAGACCGAGCAGTACACCCCCGAATTATTTTATGAGGTAATTCATAAAAAATTGCCTAAATTTGCAGCCCATTTGTCAAAGCACAACACGAACCCGGTAAATTATTTATAACAATGGCAAAATCAACTATTAAAGAAAAGATCGACGCTTCTGTAGAAGGTAAATTGCGTTCACTTTACGAATTGCAGCTTATCGACAGCAAGATCGACCGTCTGCGTATCGTACGCGGTGAGCTTCCTTTAGAAGTACAGGACCTTGAAGATACAGTGGCCCAGTTAGAGACCCGCTTTGAGAACTACAGCAAAGAGAACGAAGACCTGAACAACCAGATCGCTGAAAAGCAACAGGCTGTAAAAGATCATAAATCGAATATCAAAAAATACGAAGCGCAACTCGGGAAAGTGAAGAACAACCGCGAATACGACGCCATCACCAAAGAGGTGGAGTTCCAGAACCTGGAGATACAGCTTTGCGAAAAACGTGTAAAAGAATTCAAAGCTCTTATTTCTACCAAGGAAGAATTTCTTACCGGCGCTGAGACCGATCTGAAAGATAAAAAGAAAGACCTGAAAGCGAAGAAAGCTGAGCTGGAAGAGATCGTTGAAGAAACCCAAAAAGAAGAAGAAGACCTGACCAAAAAATCGGAGAAGAAATCGAAAGAGATCGAGAACCGTTTATTGGGCGCTTACAAACGCGTACGCGCGAACATGATCAACGGCCTGGCTGTTGTTCCTGTAGAGCGTGATGCCTGCGGCGGATGCTTCTCTAAAATTCCTCCTCAACGTCAGTTAGATATTAAAACGCACAAGAAAGTAATTGTGTGCGAACACTGCGGTCGCATCCTGGTTGATCCCAACCTCGTGAACGAGCCTGCAACAGCAGAATAAAAAAACAAACCCCGCCCCTGGCGGGGTTTTTAATTACACATGGAAAATTTCGACTGGTTCAATTGGGTACTCCTCCCGCTCCTCATCTTTGTATCGCGTTTGTGTGATGTTACGCTGGCTACGCTTCGGCACATTTTTATTTCCAAAGGTTTAAAGAAGATCGTTCCCGTCATTGGCTTTTTTGAAGTACTCATTTGGCTCATTGCCATTCGCCAGGTATTCAATAATCTCAATAACATAGTTTGTTTTCTCGCCTGGGCCGGCGGTTTTTCCTTAGGAACCTATGTAGGCATCATGATCGAGGAGAAGATCGCTCTCGGAATGCAGATCATCCGGGTTATCACAAGCTCAGATTACTCAGCCCTCACCGAAGATCTTAAGAAAATTAATCAGGGCTACACCATTGTTGACGGGGAAGGCTCAAAAGGCCCCATAAAACTGATCTTTTTGCAGGTAAGGCGCAAAAATAAAGCCGAGGTGGTTGGCCTTATCCATAAACATCTTCCCGACGCTTTCTATAGCACGGAGGACATTCGCAATTCGCAGATGGGTATTTTCTCTAAGCCCCGCTAACCGCACCCGATTTTTTTGTACTTTAGAGTTTCCCAATTTATGGCCCGCGTTTTATTTATAGCGTCCCACCGTCCCAACCGTTCGCCAAGCCAGCGCTACCGTTTCGAGCAATATTTCTCATTCCTTGAAAAGAACGGCTTCAGTTGCGAGCTCTCTTATATCATTTCAGAGAAGGACGATGCTTATTTCTATGGAAGTGGTCATTTTTTACGTAAGTTCTGGATCCTGCTGAAATCTTATATAAAACGTTTCAAAGACCGCAACCGCTACAAACACTACGACATCGTTTTTGTGCAACGGGAAGCCATCATGGTGGGCATGACCTGGTTTGAACGCCAGATCAGAAAGCGCGGATCTAAATACATCTTTGATTTTGATGATTCGATCTGGGTCATGGACACCAGCGAGGGAAACAAAAAATACGAGTGGTTAAAAGACCCTGAGAAGACAGCCCGCAATATTCGTCACGCCAACCTGGTGCTGGCCGGTAATAACTATTTAGCAGATTATGCCAGGCACTATAACGACAATGTAATAGTTATCCCAACAACCATAGATACAGAAGTCCACAAGCCCCTTAGTTTGCCCAAGGAAAAAGTGGTGATCGGTTGGAGCGGCAGTCTTACAACGATCAAGCATTTTGAGTATGCCATCGATTTTCTGAAGGTGATCAAAAAGAAATATCCGCAGGTTGAGATCTGCGTGATAAGCGACGATGTTTATACAAACCCCGAACTGGATGTAAAAGGCATTAAATGGACAGCCGAGAACGAAGTTGCTACCATAAATACATTCTCTATTGGCATTATGCCCTTACCTGCCGATGAGTGGGCCAAAGGAAAATGCGGATTAAAAGGGCTTTCTTACATGGCCTGCGAGGTACCAACTATTATGTCGCCTGTGGGAGTTAATACTGAGATAATAGATCATGGAAAGAACGGTTTTCTTGCTTCTAATACCGAGGAGTGGTTCTCTTATCTTTCTCAGCTCGTTGAGTCGCCCAGCCTCCGCGAAAGCATGGGCAAAGCCGCCCGTGGGACTGTAATAGCCAAATATTCGGTCCTTTCGCAGCAGGGTAATTATTTACAAGCTTTTAAGCAGGTACTTCAAAATAGCTGATACGAATTACCAATAGCTGCATACGAATATACCAATCAAGGCTGTTCATTCGTATATTCGTACAAGATTCGTAATTCGTATCCCCGTTTGGAATCGAAATTGTATTTTTGCAGAGATGAATAGGAATTTTATAGAGGAATTAAGGTGGCGCGGGCTTTTGCATGATACTATGCCCGGCACGGAGGAACAATTGCAAAAAGAAATGACAGCCGGTTATATCGGCTTCGATCCTACTTCCGATTCTTTGCATATTGGCAGCCTTTCGCAGATCATGACGCTTGTTCGTTTTCAGTTATGCGGGCATAAGCCTATCGCTTTGGTGGGCGGTGCTACCGGTATGGTGGGAGATCCTTCAGGTAAGTCGGCGGAGCGCAATTTGTTGGACGAAAGGGCCCTGAACCATAACCTCGATGGTATAAAAAAGCAATTAGAGAAATTCCTTGATTTCAACGCGGGGCCTCAAAGCGCCGAGATCGTGAATAATTTTGATTGGTTTAAAACATATAGTTTTTTGGATTTTATCCGCGACGCCGGAAAGCACATCACTGTGAATTACATGATGGCGAAAGATTCTGTGAAAAAGCGTATTGGCGGTGAGGGCGAAGGAATGTCGTTCACCGAGTTCAGCTACCAGCTCATACAGGGTTTTGATTTCTACCATTTGTGGAAGGAGAAAAAATGCCTCCTGCAAATGGGTGGCAGCGACCAGTGGGGAAATATCACCACGGGAACAGAGTTCATTCGTAGGAAAGCGGGCGGACATGCTTTTGCTTTGACCACTCAGTTAATTACAAAATCAGATGGAAGTAAGTTCGGTAAGACCGAAACAGGAAATATCTGGCTTGACCCGAAGAAAACATCTCCTTACAAGTTTTACCAGTTCTGGCTGAACGTGAGTGATGCCGATGCGAAGAATTACATTCGCTACTTCACTTTATTGAACAAAGAAGAGATCGAGACGTTGGAAAAACAGCACGAAGCTGCTCCGCACGAGCGCATTTTACAAAAAACACTCGCCAAAGACGTAACCATTCGCGTGCACGGCGAGAATGATTACAAAGCGGCCGTTAACGCCACCGAGATACTTTTCAAAGGAAGTCTGGAAGACCTGGGTAGGTTGGATGAGAAATTATTCCTCGAGATATTTGATGGAGTACCGCATTTTGATGTGAGCAAGAGCAGTATTGAAAGCGGGCTGAGTCTTATTGATTTCTTAGCGGTAAGTACAAACATCTTCGCCAGCAAAGGCGAAGCACGTAAAATGCTGCAGGCAGGGGGCGTTTCCATCAATAAAGAAAAAGCCGATGCTGAAGGGAACATCAATACCGGTAACCTGATCAACAAAAAATATATTCTCGTTCAGAAGGGCAAAAAAAATTACTTTTTAGCAAAGATCGTATGATGAAAAAACATTTTTTACTGCTCGCTGTTGTGTGCAACATCGGGTTCTTATCAGCCCAAAAGAAGGCTGTTACCGAAACGGGCGAAGAAGTAGTTCTTTACCCTGACGGAACCTGGAAATCACTGGAAGTAAAAGCAAGCCGCGATACCCGGCTCGATACCTTTGTTGTTTCCAAGCCTGCTACCTCTACCTTTTTGGTGAAAGGAGAAAAGCTTGATTACGGGATCTGGATCAATTCCAAGAAATGGAGTTTTAAAAAGAATACCAAAGGTGAAGGCGACGAAGAATATAATTTCACTTTGATCAACGAGGATGCCTACATGATGGTGATACCGGAGAAGATCGAAATACCGCTAAGCCAATTAAAAGAGATCGCTTTGAAGAATGCCCTGTCGGTTGCCCCCGACGCGGCTATTGTATACGAGGATATGCGAAAAGTAAATGGCGTCCTGGTAGGCTGCGCGCAGATGAACGCTACGGTGCAGGGCGTTAAGTTTGCTTATCTCTGTTACTATTACTCGGGGAAGATGGGCTCCATACAGGTGATGTCGTATACTTCACAGAGTTTGTTTCCTAAGTACAAAAAGGAGATGGAGACCTTATTGAACGGTTTTGTACTGCTTGATAAATAATTCTTCTTTCAGCCCATCTAAAAAGATCTTTTTAGTTGCTTTCCTTCTGTTTTGCGGAAGACTCTCTTTTTCTCAACCCTTGATCATAGCACACCGTGGCGCCAGTAATCTGGCCGTAGAGAACAGCCTCGCCGCTTTTGAAAAAGCTATTGAGCTGAAGGCTGATTATATCGAGACAGACGTACACCAAACTTCCGACAGCGTGGTTGTGATCATGCACGACTTCAGCGTGAACCGGGTTTGCAAAACTTCAGGTGGCAAAAAACTCATTAAAGACATAAACAGCAAGGAATTTCTTTCACTCAAATACAAAAATTCCAACCAGGGCCCTCCTACCCTCGATTCGGCCATCAAGTTCATAAGTGGGCGCTGCAAACTTTTGATCGAGCTAAAGAAGGGCAACAGTTATTATCCCGGTATTGAGCAACGTATCCTGAAGATCATTAACGATAACGATGCTTCCGGGTGGGTGAATATTATTCATTCATTCGATAAACAAGCCTTGCTGAATGTGAACAGCAAGAACACCGGGGTAAAACTCCAAAAGCTTATCGTTTTCAAATTACCAATAAGCAGTTTCAATTTTTCAAAGAAACTGAACAAAGATAAATTCGAAGAATGGGATGGTGTGAACGTTTATTACCGGTTCTGCTCCAAACGGCTGATTCGCAAACTCCACAAACAGAACAAGACCGTTTACGCCTGGACCGTAAATAAAAAAGGCCCGATGAAAAGATTGATCCGAAAAGGTGTGGATGGGATAATTACCAATAAGCCGGAAATGGCTAAAAGTCTTTTAAAAAACTAATTGATCCTAAGCTGCTGCCCTACCTTAAGATAAAAACGCTTATCGGTACCATTCAGCGCTTTCATTTGCTGTGTAGTGAGGCCGTAACGTTTGGCCACTTCATACCAGCTGTCGCCGCGCTGTACGGTGTAAACGGTTGCGTTGCTTGGAAAAGCCGCAAGTCCGTATTTTGATTTGCGCAGGGTAAGCGTATCGTTGTAGATCTTGTTATCCGTAAAGGAAATCAGGTTAGCGGGATTCAAAGCGTGACCTTTAAACCTTACTTCAAAGTGAAGATGCGTTCCGGTTGCGTGACCAGTCATTCCTCCTAGTCCAACTAATTGTCCGGAAGTAACCACCTCGCCGGCCTTTACTTTTATTTTAGAAAGATGCGCGTATACAGTTTCAAGTCCGTTATAATGCCTTACGATCACCACGTTCCCATAGCCATTCTGCTTACGTGCAATACGCACTTTACCATCGAATGCGGAAAGAACTTTATCACCTTTGTTCAGATCAATATCAATGCCCTTGTGCATGCGTTTATCGCGCCAGCCGTAATTGGAGGTTACTATACCGCAAATAGGAGGTGTGTAGGTACCTAAAGAATCGTTTGTCACTAAAAGGTTCATCAACTCCGGCAAAGCATCATCCGGGGCGGGACTGAATACGGTCTCTTCGTCAAAATTCTCGTAGAATTCACTGCCCGGAAGCGTGCTCAACTTGGCGGTCTTAACCCTTTCCAGTTCGGCACTGTAATTTGTTACCATTGCTATGGCTTGGGGACTTATCGAATCGAGGTCGAGAATAGAGTCTACCATGTAAACGAGTTCCTCATAGCTAACGGTTTTCTCCGTATGTGTTGTGTCTTCCTTGTGGGGCGTGCCTTTAGCATAGGGCCTGTTCACCGGGAAGGCAAAAGACACCAGGGTGGCGGCCAGGATGAGGCCAATTATCTTAAACACGCTTTTCATTGGGGGAGGCTAAAATAGTGATTTTTCTATAAACAAACAATTTATTAACAATTGATAAACAGTATTTTAGGGGCAACAGGCTAAACCGACTGATGAAAGGCTGGATCTCCTCTGAAAACCGTGTTTTTTGACTCCCTTTGAGGATCCTTACCAAGACCGGGCTGTTAGATATACCCTCAAAAAAATTTCAATTAGTTCAAATAAAAATATAAATTAGTGGCATGGAAGCAAACGACTCAAAAAACTTTTTCATCCTTTACAAACCAAAGGATATCGTAAGCGGTGATTTTTATTATGCCTTGTCGCATAAAGCCACCGGCAGTAAAAAAGAGCTTTTTTACATGTGTACAGCAGACTGTACAGGTCACGGGGTACCCGGAGCCTTCATGAGCATGTTGGGTATCTCTTACCTGAACGAATCGATCATCGAGAAGAACATTTCAAAGCCCAACGAAGTTTTGAATAACATGCGTGAGGAGATCATCTCTTCTCTGAACCCCGAGGGTTCTGAGGAAGAAAGTAAGGATGGTATGGATTGCGTATTGTGCGCTTATGACTTCGAAGGTATGAAGCTTGACTTCGCCGCTGCTAACAACCCATTGTGGCTGGTTCGCGACGGTAAGTTAACCGAATACAAGCCGGATAAAATGCCGGTGGGTAAATACCAGGATACGCACGCTCCTTTCAATGTTCAAACCATTGAGCTGAAAAAGGGCGATATCGTTTATACATTCACGGATGGTTACGCTGATCAGTTTGGCGGACCTAAAGGAAAAAAATTCAAATACAAACAGCTTGAAGATACCTTAATGGAAACCCATTCACTTTCTATGGATGACCAGAAAAGGATCCTGAACGAGAAGTTCGAGGCCTGGAAAGGGAACCTGGAACAAGTTGACGACGTATTGGTGATCGGTATCAAGATCTAAAATAGATTGAACGTATAGAGAACCCAGGCCTAAACGTCTGGGTTTTTTTTAACCCATTTTTTATGTCCAAAACATCAGAAAAAACCACCCCGCTTCACAAAGACAGCCTGGCTTATAATAAAAAACAAAGCAAGGCCAACAAACTCATCTGCGATGCGCTCTTAGAAGTGATCAGCGAGAACATGGCTAAGGCCGAGAACAAGATCTGGCACGGACATCCGGTTTGGTTCCTGGATGGAAACCCTATTGTAGGTTACCATAAACTAAAAGATTGCATCAGGATCCTATTCTGGAGCGGACAAAGCTTTGATGAGCCCGGATTGGCGAAGGAAGGCAGTTTCAAAGCCGCAGAAGTCCGTTATACGGATGTATCAGAGATCAAAATAAAGGACCTGAAGCGCTGGCTTAGTAAATCAAAAAAGATCCAGTGGGATTATAAGAATCTCGTGAAGCGTAAAGGCGTATTGGAGCGATTGAAGTAATTAAACTCTTACCCCAATAATACATACGTCGTCGATCGCGAGGCAGGCTCGCGATGGATGACTTGTTGGAATTTAAATCCTGACGCCGATTATACACACGTCATCCACCTGTTCGAGATCGCCTTTCCAATTATTTATAGCGGACCTGAGTCTTTCTTTTTGTTCTTCCAGTGCCAGCTCAGATATTTCAATAAATAATTCCTTCAGTTTCTTATACATGAACTTCTTGCCTTTCGGTCCGCCAAATTGATCGGGCATTCCGTCTGTAGAAGTGAAGATCATATCTCCTTTTTGCAATTCCACTTCATGTTTGGTAAAAGAGACCGAATCATGATCATGCTTGCCCACCGGCATTTTGTCGGGGTTGTACTCAATGATCTCTTTCTTACGAACGATCCAGAGCGGATTATTGGCCGCCGCGTACGACATTTTACTGTTCTTAAGGTCGAAGCAAAGCAGGCTGCAATCCATTCCGTCCTTCCCTCCTTCCGCGCTGCCGTCGTTAGCCAGGTGCTGAATGATGCGCGAACGGGCGGAATTGAGTATCTGGTCGGGCTCGCTGAGTTTTTGTCCCACTACGGCATCATTCAAACAGGAGATGTTCAACATGCTCATGATAGCGCCGGGCACGCCGTGGCCGGTACTATCCGCAGTAACAAGCGCGAAGCGGTTGCCCGGAAGTTCGGCGCCCCAGTAAAAGTCTCCGCTAACAATATCTTTGGGCTGGAAGAACACAAAGTGTTGCGGGACGTTTGTCTTAAGTAGTTTCTCACCGGCAAGCAGCGCGCGCTGTATCCGCTGGGCATAATTGATACTATCGATGATCTCTTTCTGCTTCTCCTCCACCAGGTGTTTTTGCTGCACAACCTCGGCGGTTCTTTCTTTTACAATACCTTCCAGCTTTATTTTGGCTTTAACAAGTCGGCGTATACTTAAACGTATTATCAAATAAACGAAGCCAATGAAAGAGACCACGTAAATTACATAAGCCCACGCTGTACGGTACCAGGGTGGTAGTATTTTAAACTCGTAGCTGGCCTCGATGCTTTCTGTTCCATAAATGTTGCGGGCTTTTATGTGAAAGGTGTATGTGCCTTCGTTTAAGTTGGTGTATTCCTTTATGGCCTTATCAGTCCATTTAGACCACGCAGTATCTTTTCCCTCCAAGTAAACGCTATACATATTGTTTTTTTCGTCACCATAACTTGTAGCTGAATACTCAAACAATAAGGCGTTGTTCTTGTATTCTATGATAGGTTTCATGAATTCGGCCTGGCTTGCTACAGTCACTCTTCCGTCACCGTTAGTTTCGTAAAAGCTTCCACAAAAGATACTATCTCCATCACTTAATGTGACCATACGAATCAGCGCGTGGAATGGCCTGTAAAAATCCTTTTTTACAGCTGCATCATAATGCAATAGACCGTCAGGACCGCCCAACCAGGTAATATTATTCCTATCCGGAAATAAAGCATGTATCTCACGATCTGCGATCTTTAAAAATGGTCGCGAATACCAAACATATGAATTATCCTTAGCTAGTGATGCGATACCTGTCTCGCGGGTGGCGTCGGAAGCCACAGTGAATAGCCATACCTCAGAAATATCTTTAGCCGCTAATCGGTACACCTGGCTCTTGCTCAACTCCTTTTGTAAAAAAGAAGAAACAACGAATTTCGAACTCTTCTGCTCAAATTCATAAACCCCTGAAATGGTAGCGAACACTATGTTGTCGCCAAACCTATAAGGAATATTGTACTTTTGGTTAGGAAGCCCGGACAAGGTATCATAATAGGATATCTTAAACGGAACATTCCAAGCCGTAATTAATGTATCGGGTTTTACATTAAAACTCAACCGGATCAATCCGTCAAAAGGAGTTCCCAACCAGAGATCTCCGTTTTTATCTTCAGCAAGACTTCTTATCTCATTCTCAATTCCGTTGATGTAATCTTCATCTATCCATCTTCCGTTCTCAAGTCTCATAGAGACCAATCCATCATTCATCGCCACAAAGAACCTTTCGGGTTTCATTTTCGATTGAGAAACAAAATATCCCACACCCTGTTTAAGCAAGTTACTTTGATCTTTCTTCAAGATAAATACTCCCACATCTGATGAGGCCAGAATGATACTGTCTTTACCATAAACAAATTTTTCAAGCGACCAGGTTTGTGAATTTATCCCTTTCACGGGTATAAAATGATCACCACTGCTCACAAATACACCTAAAGAGGTAGCCACATACAATTCATCTCCTAATCTAACTATATCCTGTACGAAACCAGCGAGTCCTTGAGCATCATTGAGCGTACTTAAAGGAGATGATATTTCGGCTCGTGATATCCCGGTTCCCAAAGCGATCCAAAGATCTCCCTGGTTGTCCTGCGAAAGATATTTTACAATATCGTCCTGCAATCCGCTGGCTTTGTTAAGCGACAGTTTAATAGTGCCGTTCACATCTGTGATGAACACGCCATTCTTCAGTGTTGCAAAAGCATAAAGACCCTTTCCGATGCTTATCGCTCCGTAAACCTGATCGTTGATCAGGTGCTGATTTACTTCCGCCGGCAAAAGTGAGAAAGTTGAATTCTTTTTGTCGAAGAGATATAACCCTTTCTCCCGCGTAGCCAGCAATAATTGATCATTTCCGGACGGAAGTAGGCCGTATATCCTCATGCTTGAAAAAACTTCTCCTCCCTTCACGGACTCTAATTTTTCATTCAATAAGCATTTAAGTCCCTTCTCCCGTTCATTGATGTACAGTTTTCCATCGCAATAAAAACTAAAATGAAAAGTGGTCTGCGGCTTCCATATCTTCACTACTCCTTTATGAATACGGATCAGTTTTGAAAAAGTTTGAAAATAAACACCTTCGGGGGTAGCGTAGGTCTTCCACACATCTGCAAACTGACGCTCGTCCATAGGTAGTTTATCAACTAAGGAATGATAGACCATTGCTCCTTTGCCATCAGGCTCAAGAAATCCTATTTCTCCTACAGCACCAATATATATAAAGCCATTACTGTCTATGGCAATGGAACGAACTAAGGAATTGTTCGATACAGAAATTGACCGCCATTTATTACCATCATACTCCAGGACAGAACTGGCATTGCCAAAATACATCACCCCTCTTCTATCCTGTGCTATTGCCCAGTTATCCGGAGAGTTTTTGTATTCCTTAGGAGAATAATTTCGAATAAAAGGTGCTCCTTCCAATTTTTGGGCACAAGGAAGTAATGGGATTAGCAAAAATAAGGAAGCCAGAAGCCTTTTAATAGAAGGTACGCCCATTCTTACAAAAATACGTATAAAAATAAAACCCATAAGCAAGCTTATGGGTTTTACGTTATTTGAGGTACAAACACCTTACCTCGCAATCACGATCTTCTGAACCCAGGATTTTTGACCCTGCTGAACATGTATAAAGTATACTCCATCAGGATAACTGTCTGAACTCACTTTGAGGTCGAATTCACCGAAAGTATCCGCATTTATCACTTTTTGCATCAATCTTCCCTGTACATCCTTCACATCGATCACCAGTCTTTCGGTATGAGCCACGTTACCGTATATCATAAAGTAATTCTGGGCCGGA
>JANWKZ010000136.1 GCA_025451115.1 Bacteroidia bacterium
CCAGCTCTCAAATTCCTGCTCCAGCAAATGCTTTTGCAAATCGAGGCTCTTGTTATTGTTCTTCACCAGCAATTGCTGCATCTGGTGGTATTTGAACTTCTTACCTTTCTCGCCCCCGAACTGATCGGCGTATCCATCACTGAAAAGATAAAGGATATCGCCTTTTTCATAGGCGAACGACTGGTTCGTATAAAATTTATCCTGATGGTCCTCGCTGCCGATAGAAAGATTATCGGGGTTGTATTCAACCAGTTTATTCTGGCGCACCAGGTAAAGAGAGTTATAGGCCCCGGCGTATTCTACCGTGTTGTTCTTCGAATCGATCTTGCAGAACGCCAGGTCCATCCCATCTCGCAATTCAATATCATCCACTTTGGCGTGCAGCGCTTTGAAAGCAAGTTTTGTGAGCTCATCAAGAATGGAGGCAGGCGTTTTGGCTTTCGCTTTTTCGAATGCTTCATTGATCAGATCATTGGCCACGATACTTAAGAAAGCGCCGGGTACACCGTGACCTGTGCAGTCTACCGCCGCAATGAATATACTATCCTCGTGTTTGCGTATCCAGTAGAAGTCGCCGCTAACAATATCCTTCGGTTTGAAGAGGATAAAATACTCGGGCAACAATTTTCTGAAATGCTCCTCACGCGGCAGCATACCATCCTGGATACGCTTGGCGTAACGGATAGAGTCTGTGATGTTTTTGTTCTTCTCCGCAAGTTCCTCGTTCTTGATGGCGAGCTGCACGGTGCGCTCTTCTACCTTAGCTTCCAATTGCGCGTTCAGGATCTTGAGGTTACGCGTACGCACTTTGTCAAACACAAATATTCCGAAGATCACTACCACAGCCATGAGCACATAGAAAAGCGCGGTTTGCCAAAAAGGAGGTTTTACCTTAAAAGAATAAGATACAGCTTCACTCACAACGCCATTGTTGTTGTAAGCGCGCACTTTAAAGGTATAGTCGCCGGGCGGTAAATTGGTATAGGTGGCTTCCTGAACGGCCTTCGATGGGATCCATCCGCGGTCGAAACCATCTAATGAATACTCGTAGCGTATCTTCTCTGAATTGGTGAGACTAACACCAATAAATTTAAAAGTGAGATTGTTCTCGTTGTATGAGAAAACCCCGTCGGCAGGAAAGGCCGTGTCCTTCAGATGGATCTTGATTCCATAGATCTTTGTAAGCGGAGGAAATGTATTGGCTAATTCTTCCGCCGGATTAAAACGCACCGCGCCCATAATAGTACCGAACCATAAGCAACCTTGCTTGTCAATGCAGGCCGAGTTAGGGTTACACTCAACGCCCATAAAACCTTCAGGTTTACCATAGTGATAAAAACGATTCATCTTCGTATCAAACTTATCGATCCCGCGATTATCGCCTATCCAGATATTGTTGGCATGATCAATAAGGATCGAGAAAGGTGATTCTGTCTTTAAACCCTGTTGCGCGTTGTAATTGGTGAAATACTTTCCATCGTACTTAAAAAGTCCTCCCCCGTAACATCCAAACCAGATATGTCCTGTTTTATCTTCGTTGATGCAAAGAATGAATTTCTGTTTCAGTCCGTCGTTCTCATCGAACTTCTTGAAAGAATTTCCATCATACATGCAAAGATTGCCTCCCAGCGCGCCCATCCATAACAAACCTTTGCTATCACGGAAGATGCGGTAGATGTGATTTCCTCCCAGCCCATCGCTCTCGGTAAAATTGCGGAACTCACCGGCAGCCACGTTGAACCTGCTGGCCCCCGCTTTGGTGCCAAACCACATATTGCCGCTTTTATCCTCGGCAATAGTATACACCATCTCGTTGGCTAATCCATCCTTTACACTGTAATTCCGAAAGCTGTTGCTTCCCTTCGGCAGCATACAAACGCCATTGAAGGCCGTGCCGAACCACATATTTCCTTTTGACTCCTCAAAGGCGGAAAGAATGACATTGGAAGGAAGACCGTTCTTCTCGGAGTATTTGGTTACATCATGGTTCTCCACTTTTCCAAAACGCTGGTAACTGAAAGCGATCTTGGCAAGACCGTTGTTCGTTCCTACCCAAAGGTTATTCTCACTGTCGGCATAGGTACACCAAACGATGTTGTTAGGAAGGTCGTCGGCTTCATCAAAGGTTTGCATGAAATCCCCGCGATAGAGGTTCAATCCAAGATCGGTACCTATCCACACGTTGTACTCTCGGTCTTCAAAAATGGCGTTCACGTTAAAGTAATTCAGACCTTGTCGGGTGCTGTATGTTTTGAAGAAGCCATTACGTATCGCTTCGGCTGTAAGTAAATTCTTATCGGTAACAAATTGCGATACACCGCCGCCTATGGTGCCGATCCAGATATTCTTCCTGTGATCTTCGTAAACTGTTTTAACAAAAGTGGATTTCAAACCGCTGGCCGAACCCATTACCACCTGGTTGTTGCGGATATGAGAAGCCCAGTCGGTTATTCCCTGCGTTAAGGGAACGATAGCAACACCCTGGTCGGCCGAACCGATCACCAGTAAATTGGAGGAGGTGACCTTTACCGCGGTGATATTCTTACTGAACAATCCATTGTAGGTAGAAATGCGTTTGAAGGAAGAGCGCTGCGAGATAGGGCTATTGAGGTTGAACACCGTGAGGCCCGAATCGGTGGCCATCCACATGTTCTGCTTATCGTCTGTGCAAATATCGTATACGGTGCTACTCGACAGACCGTCGCGGGTAGCGACAGCGTACATTTTTTCGGTAGCGGCATCAAAGATGAAAACACCGGCGCCTTCGGTGGCTATCCAGAATTTACCGGTTGCATCCTGCACAATGGCACGGATGGATTTGAATTTGGTATATTCTTCGAGATTCAGGTTTTCAAGTTGTTGTGTGGAACCGTTGAAGCGAGTAACACCACCGGCCCAATGACCAAACCAAACATTTCCGTCTTTGTCTTTATAGGAGCAGGTGATCCAGTCTTCGGCCAGGTTTGTGTTCTTGGTGAAGTTCTCCCAGGTAGTACCGTTATATTTAGAGAGGCCGGCAATAGTGCCCACCCAAAGATTTCCTTCGTTATCCTGCGCGATGCTCTGCACCTGGTTCTGCACGAGGCCCTGCTCCATGCCATAACTGATGAAACTGGTGGTTTGCGCGTTGGCCAGCACGGCCAAAACAAAACACAAGCCTAAAATTATTTTTTTCCTCATAACGGTATGTTATATGGTGATACTTCTTTTAAGTACTCCTTTTCTGTTATTTCTTTATCGTTCTTGTAATAATAGGTTACGCCCCACGAGAACTTTTCTTTGCGGTAAACGATCTTTTGGTTTACGCCCGAAAGCGTGATGGTATAAACTGTTTTAAAAGTAGAGCGTTCCACATCCGTGCTCACGCCCAGCAGCCCGGGCGGGCGGTAGCTTTTAGCCTCAGGGAATTTTTTCACTTTATGAGCGCGTATCTCGCGCGAGTTGAGCGCCGTTTGCTTGATAAGTGTAACCATCTCCTGGTTCTTGATACCCCGGTTGAATACAGCCTGCTTATTGCGCATCTTAGAATCGAACATGATCTGCTCGCTCATCGCTTTTGTTTCCGCTTCGCGCTTCAGGGTCTCAATGATCTCGTTGGAGGTAGCATTGTCTTTTTTCTTTACGTACTCTGCTTCTTTGGTCTTACGCTCGTTGGTGGCCACAATTTTAAGCAGGTCGTTCTCGTAAGCCGCCTTCACAGCCTTGTTCTGTTTTTCCTTGATATTGCGTTTTTCCTTATCGATGGTCAATTTCACTTCTTCAGATACCATCGATTCCTTCGAATCGTTTTCCTTGTTGGAAACGGCGTTCTTGGGGTCGTTCTGCTTGTCTTGTTTGTTTTTTTCTTCCAGTTGTTTGCGTATGCGCTCTGCCTCTTCCTCGGCTTTCTTCTGCGCTTCGGCCAGTTGTTGTTGCCTGTTCTTCTCCTCGTTATCGAGTTTCATTTTCGCCTCGAGTTCTTTTTTCTGCTTCTCAAGCGCAAGGGCCTCCTCACGTTTCTTGATCACCTCCGGGTCTATGTAAAGGTTCGCCAGGAAGTCGGCGGCGTAATTCTCATCGTCGGTGTATCTTTTCTTACCGTCGAACAATACTTTGGTGAAAGGGTTTTTAAAGTTGGAGTAATTGATGGTTGGTTTTCCGTAATCGAAGAAGTTCACATCAATATCGTAGATAGGTTCTATATCCGGATCAGTTGGATACTTGGATGCGTAGATCATCAGGAACATATCGGGACAACCCGGAAAAGTAAAAAGCACTTTATAATCCACCCCGTAGGGAAGGAAGAACTGGAACTTACCGTTCTTGGGTGTTGTGAGTTCGGTAACCTTGGTACTGCCTTTGTATACTGAGACCAAGGCGCCTTTGATAGGCGCGTTATCTTTGATACAGCGACCATCCAGCTCCAAAGCGCCATCCTGCGCCCGCAGGACGAAAGAAAGAACCAGGGTTAAACAGAGAAGTATCTTACGCATACCGAAACAGAGAGGAAAGATAACAAAAAAAGTGAAAGGTACTTAAGAGGTTGCCTCTGAAAAAAGGGGATTGGCCGATTTTACCTAATTAAGGATAAGAGAGCCCTGGCCTATCACCACACCATCGCAGGTTATCTCGATAATATACTTGCCCGGAATGAAGCCCGTACTGCCTTCGCAGAGGCTGGTTACCCCTATCTCCTTATTGGCATAATCAATAGTGGTCTTACCCGCGTAATAGCCAAAAGATTCATTGAAACGGAACCTGTAATTATCATCGTATCCTTTAGCAAGTTCCTTTCCGTCGGGCGTCATGATCCGCACAAAAACATCCTTAGGGCCACTTTTTGTAAGTTTATTCTCGCCCAACATATAACTAACCTTTATCACATCGGTACGCTTGGCTTTGGTAGTAGTGCTTTGTTTTTTGCCTCCGCGTTTGAGCGTGATGCCCTGCGCGGTTACATTGTAGCAGGAAAGAATGGAAGCCGTATTGATGGTCTTTTTAAGATCTTCCTTCTCTTTGTTAACCACATCGAGCTTGTTCTTCTCTTCATCCAGTTTCTTCAGCACATCCTTCTTCTCTACCACCAGTTTCTGGTTCAGGGTATTCAAAGAATCGATCGTGTGCACATAGCCCTGCATGATCTGGCGCAGGGTTTCGGTCTCTTTGCGCAGTTTGGCAATAACGTAGGCATCGCCTTTATGTTTTTCGGCCTGTTTCAGGAGCTCTTCGATCTGACTTTTCTTCTCATCTATCTCAGCCTGCAGTTTCGCGTCGTTGGTTCTCAGGTTCTCGTAGTCGGTCTTTAACGCTATCAGCTCGTTCTTCACATTATCGCGCTCCACGTAAACGGTCTTGATGATCTCTTCCTTCTGGATCACAATGTCCTTCTCATTCTTCAATAAGTAAACCAATACCCCGTTGCCCACCAGTGAAAGGGCCAGGAAAAGCCAGGGTAAAAGGCCTATTTTCTTCTTCTGCTCGTCGTTCTGTGCTGTGTTTTCTTCCATACGCTATAAGATGTCCCGAAGGAGTCTCTATTTAGATGCAAAATTAAGGATATTTCACATCAAGTTTGGCAAAGTTCAATAAGGTATTAACAGAGTAATCAACACTGTATTGCAGGTTTTTTAGTTATAAATTGTTAAGGAGAAAGCGAAAAGCGTTATTTGCGTAGCTCGAAATTCTGACCCAGGTAAACACGGCGCACCTGCTCATCATTGGCAAGATCTTCGGCACTGCCCTGCTTGATCACGCGACCCTCGAACAACAAATAAGCGCGGTCGGTAATACTTAGTGTTTCGTGTACGTTGTGGTCGGTGATCAGGATCCCGATGTTCTTTTCCTTTAAACTGCGAACCACCAGCTGAATATCTTCCACCGCTATTGGGTCTACACCCGCAAAAGGCTCATCCAGTAAAATAAAGGACGGATTTGTAGCCAGGCAACGGGCTATCTCCGTACGCCTTCTCTCACCGCCCGAAAGCTGGTCGCCCAGGTTCTTGCGCACATGCCCCAGGTGAAATTCAGAGATAAGCTCCTCCAGTTTCGCTTCCTGTTCTTCCTTGCTGAGCTTTGTAAGCTCTAACACCGCGCGGATATTATCCTCAATACTTAATTTACGAAAAACGGATGCCTCCTGCGGTAAATACCCAATGCCCATTTGCGCGCGCTTGTACATAGGCAAGGTAGTGATCTCGGTCTCATCCAGAAAAATGCGACCCGAGTTTGGCTTTATCATACCCACGATCATGTAAAAGGAAGTGGTTTTGCCGGCTCCGTTCGGTCCCAACAAACCCACGATCTCGCCCTGCTTTACTTCAATGCTCACTTCGTTCGCCACGGTGCGGTTACGATATTTCTTGGTTATTTTCTCTGAACGTAGGATCATTTCTAAAAACTTAACTGGAACCCGGCCTTAATGCCAAAAGGTATCTTAATATTTTCTGTGTACGACAATCTCCAGATGGCATCAATACGGAAGAACTTGAACATATTCTCAATACCGATGCTAACCTCGTGGTACGGACCCTTATCCAAAATACGCAAGGTGGTTGGGAAAAGCAGTACCTGTTTGTTAACGTTGTTCACGTTTCCAAACAATATCTTATACGTTGCCACCTCCCGCCACTTGAGCTTGCGAAGCAATGGAATTTTGTTGAACAACAATCCTTCGAAATGATGGAAAGCCCAAAAAGATGCATATTGGTCGCTGGCAAACTCATAGTAGTTCATCATATTGTATGCCATATAATCGTACACAAAGGTTTGGTTACCTCCATGCAGCTCCAGCAATGGGAAGGGAACCTTGCCAAAGATCTGTCCGCCCTCAACAGTAAAATCAGTATACCCTAAAAGCGCGCCCCAACGGATGCGGTCGCTCAGGTTAAGCACTACTTTCTGGTAATTGTACTGTCCTTCGTAAATATCTTTCAGCGACTGCGCCAGTGTTAACTGAATAACCGGATAACGCGTACCCAGACTGGTGTGCGCGAAATCACCATCAATGAATTTCTCACCGTAGGCGAAACGTGTAGTGAGCCGCACTTCAGAATTGCGAATGAAAGGCTGGATAGCCGAATCTCCTTTTGTATCGAGATAATAATAATTGGCGGTGCCTACTGTGTTTAGTTTACGACTGATAAAAGAAACCTTATTGCTGAGACCGGGGAACCACTCGCGCTCGTACCAAACCTGCGTTTGATCAACGCGCGTTAAACTGTTCGGCGAAACGCGGCGAAGGAAGGTGGCGAATAAGTTATCGTTGGTAAAACCGTTCTGACTCTGCCCGAGGATCTCCATGTCGCTCTTGTAATTCATACCGATGAGTTGGCGGACAGGTTTTTTGGAAAGGAAGGCTTTGAAGCCTACCGAGTATTTCCATTTCTCATCCAGCGTTCCGTAAGCAACGTATCCACTCAACTCGTGCCATCGGCTGAACTTACTACTGGTCCGCCCTCCGAAACGGAAACGATTCCCTTCAATTACGTTCGAGCTATAGAATTTGTGGAACGGGCCAATATCAAAATTACCGGAGGTTTGGTAACCGGTTACGATGATGGTGAACGCCTTCGACCAGTTCTTGTAGAACCTCAGCGACTGGATCGTATCGATCATGTGATAGACCTTGTTCTCGCGCGCGGTAAGCGAATCATGTCGCGTAGTATCCCAATAGGAGTTTGTTTTTTTGGTGGCATCATCTTCCAGCACAATAGAGTTGCCGCCTCCCGTAAAGAATTCACGGGGTTTGGGCTGGTTGGTGACAATGTTCTTATAGGAAGTGGTCTTGCGCCCGTAGATCCCGGTTTTGTATTTTCCTTTTCCGAAACCGGTGAGATCGGGAATGAAGTCGATCACGATACGATCCTTCTTCAGCATCCACACGCTGTCTACACGATCAAATTCCTGGATCACATTGGCTGAGTTGATAAAGTTGATATTGGCGTCGAGAGGAATGCTCATCTCAAAACGTTTGATACCAAAAGTGGTGTCAGCTATCCACATGTTACCACTAAAGCAAAGTTCCTGCTGGCGGCGTGGTTTGAAACGAATGTGATAACACCACTTGTTATCGATATACAAACTGTCTTCGAGATAGAATTTGTAATTGAAAATGGCATTATCCGCTACCGGCGATTTAAAGTTCTTTCCGAAGATGATAAGGTCGTTATCGTACACGTTAATGTTTTGGTACATATCGCCCATCACCTGGCTGATGCTGGGGTTTTGCACACCCGAGATACGGCTGGCCTTAATGATCTCTTTCTTCAACACAGGGCCGCTGCGGTAATACAACTCAGAGATCGTTTCGATCATGAAGATGGGCAGCGAAGGTTTCTCGGCCGAATTCAAGCTGTCAACATTATTAAAAATGAACTTGATGGGCTTAAATGCTTTATTGTCTTTTAGTTTTTTGGGGATGTTGTTAAGGTCGAACTCTAACTTGTTATACGCTTCGTATTGGTAGGCGTCGAGCTTATCTTTATTATTTTCCTTTTTATGCGCAATGGCGGCGCGGATGATGCGATGCGCGGGATTCTCGCCTGCTTTTACAGTGATCTCAGTAAGTGTGATACCGCCTTCAATGGCCACGAGAGGTACATTGGCCACCTGGTCGACACCTCTTTTAATTTTAATTGTAGTGCGCTGATACCCGATGTAGGTTGCCACAAGCGAATCGGAAACTTTCTCGGTAGTGATCACATAATTGCCGTCGAAATCGGTAGAAGCGCCGGCCGATGTTCCTTTTAATACCACGTTGGCAAAGGGCACAGGTTCTTTGGTATTCACGTCGAACACTTTTCCCTTAATGGTGTACTGCGAAAAAACACTTCCCGCAAAAAGTAAAAATATGACGGCTAAAACGCGCTTCACAGGGGAGTGAAAGTAGGTATTTTTTTCATATAAAAAACGGCGGAGCACAGCAGTGGGATGCGAACAAAACCTGTATATTTAGGCCGGTTATTTTTATGAGCATAAACAAAGAAGATAAAATTCTGATCATTGGCGCGGGCGGACAAATTGGCCTCGAACTTTTGGAAGAACTTAACAAGATCTACGGCCCCAGCAATGTGATAGCCGCCGATATTAGATCCTCCAACGCTTTCAGCCAGAATCCTTTTGAAACACTTGATGTGTTGAACGCTGAAGCGCTCTTTAATATTGTGAAAAAACACGGTATCAAACAGGTATACCTGCTGGCCGCGCTGCTTTCTGCCACCGCCGAAAAAAACCCATTGTTCGGATGGCAACTGAATATGCAGGGACTTTTCAATGTGCTCGACCTCGCGAAAGAGAAACACCTTACTAAAGTATACTGGCCCAGCTCGATAGCCGCTTTTGGGCCTACCACACCGCGGGTTAACACGCCCCAATACACAGTCATGGAGCCTACCACCGTTTACGGTATCAGTAAGCAGGCCGGCGAGCGCTGGTGCGAATACTATTTTAATAAGTATGGGGTGGATGTGCGCAGTATCCGTTACCCCGGACTTATTGGTTATAAATCAGCCCCGGGTGGAGGAACTACTGATTACGCGGTACACATCTTTCATGAGGCATTGGAAAAAGGTGTTTATGAGTGCTTTTTGGGAGAAAATACCGCCTTACCTATGATGTATATGCCAGATGCTATCCGGGCTACTATCCAGCTTATGCACGCCCCGGCAGAACAGGTGAAGATCAGGGGCAGTTATAACCTGGGGGGCATCAGTTTCGATCCCAAGACCATTGCCAACGAGATAAAAAAGCACGTACCTTCATTTTCAATTACTTACAAGCCTGATTTTAGGCAGCAGATAGCCGAAAGCTGGCCCCAGAGCATAAATGATACCGAAGCCCGTCAACATTGGGGCTGGGTTCCTGAATACGATTTAGGAAAAATGGTACAGGATATGCTATTCCACCTCCAAAAAGAAAAGTCCGTAAAATAGTGAAACCTTTAGCGGCTGTTCTTCGTACAATTAAGTAAACACGCAGGCTTTAGGAGTTTATCTATCAAAAAGGAAAATACATCTAAAAGTTTTGGTTTATGCAGAAGATAATTTATATTTTTGGTAAAATTTTGATGATGAGGGTCAATTTAAAGCTGATAATTGGTATTTTCATGTTGAGTTATGGGTACGCCCAGCCTCAATCCTATGAATTAGACCCATCTAACGGCAAAGACTCAATTAACATCATCGATTTCAAGGGTTTAAAGCAGGGCCGCTGGATCATTTTCGGAAAATCCAAGCCTAATACCTGTTACGTAGCCACTTCAAAGGTTGAAGAGGGGAAATACGCCGATAACCGTAAGAACGGTATCTGGAAAGAGTACTTCTGCAACGGCAATACAAAGAATAAGATCACCTTTCAGAATGGCCGCCCTGATGGATACGCCATCATGTACCAC
>JANWKZ010000137.1 GCA_025451115.1 Bacteroidia bacterium
CAGCGACATCAACAAAGGCTGGGATGGTGTTTATCATACCGCAGAGGCACCGCAGGACATCTACGTTTATAAAGGTAAAGCCCAGGATGTTTTCGGTAAGACCGTAATGTTCCAGGGGCAGATCAGGTTGATCCGCTAAGCCCAGTTGATCCCTTTTTTCAGTAAGGAAATTGTTTTTTCCTCAGCGCTTCCGTGCTGAGGTTTATGATCGTATTGCCAGGAGGCGAGGGGAGGAAGGCTCATTAAAATAGATTCTATGCGCCCGTTCGTTTCCAGTCCGAATTTCGTTCCCTTATCATAAACAAGATTGAACTCAGCATATCGTCCCCTGCGGATCAATTGCCATTGTTTTTCGTTCTCGCTGAAAGGAAGGTCTTTGTTCCGTTTCATAAGTTCGGTATAGATGCCCGCAAAGCTTTCACCCACTTCTTTCCAAAAGGCGATGTTCTTTTCAAAGGTCATCTCACCATCTGCCACCAGGCGATCGAAGAAGATGCCGCCAACACCGCGCGTTTCGTTACGGTGCCTGATGAAGAAATAGTCGTCGGCCCAGGTCTTGAATTTTGGGTAATAAGAAGCGTGGTGTTTGTCGCAAACCTTTTTCAGGCTTTGGTGAAAGAACTTTGCGTCGTTCTCATTTACGTAATGGGGCGTAAGATCGATGCCACCTCCAAGCCAGTGAACTTTATTGCCTGCCTCGCCGATAGGCGGGCTCATTTCAAAATAACGGATGTTCATGTGAATGATAGGAACCATCGGGTTTTTGGGATGCATTACGATCGAAACACCGGTAGCAAAGAAAGTATCCGGTTTTCCTGTTGAAGCAACAGTATGCTCTTTTTCTGAAAGCAGAAAAGCAGGAACCTCTCCCTCCACCGCCGAAAAATTAACTCCGCCTTTTTCCAATACGTTGCCGTCTTGTATCACGCGTGTAACGCCACCGCCACCTTCCGTCCGCTTCCAGGGTTCTGTACTGAATTTCGCTTTGCCGTCGGCCGCCTCAAGCGCCGAACAAATGGAACTTTGTAATCCTTTGAGCCAGTTTGCCAATTCGTCGCGCAGCATTAATTTACTTTTTTCAACTTGTAATCGGCATAGCGGATGACCTGCACGGCCTGGTTCTCAAAGCCGGTTTGCGCGTTGGGATGATAGAAATCAAAACCGGACACTGTACCTTTTTTTGGAAGATCATCGAGCATCGTGCAGAAGACAGGACCATGCGCCTTCATTTGCTCAAAATAATAAAGCCCTATATCGGCCGCGTAAAAATAATGATCGTTCGCGTCGGTATAATATTTATCGCGGTAAGCGCGGTTTAATTTTTTTATCCACGCGTTGTCATAATCGATATGGTAAGCAGCAGGATACATCAAACAGAACCGGTTGAAGTATTCAAGATCAAGATTATCTAATCCAAGCCATTTTTTCAGGCCGATCACGCGCAGGTTCTCTTTCTTATCGGCAAACATGTTAAGGTGCGTTACGAAATCAGAGACCGGCGTTTCATTCTCGCTCAGTACAATGAAATAATTCAGTTTATCGGCCTTATAAAGCGTTTTTGCACCATTAATGCCTCTTACTTCTGGTAAAGTGTCCTTCAGTCCGCGTGCCGCCGCTTTTTCATTAAAGATCTGCTTGAAATATTTAATATTTGCCTGGTCTTTGGAGTAACCGGTATTGATCAGTACCAGGTTTTGTGATAGAAGTGAATCAATACAAAAACCAGCCAGTCCGCTGAGTAATGTAGTATTTGAAGGCGTTGTTTTGCTCGTAAAAGCGTTTTCGAAAAGAACTTTGTTTTGTTGGGTGAGGGGAGAAACACAGGGGATCTGCAACTTCCTGGCTTCTGCCGAAATGATCTTGAAAGGCGAATTGTACATAGGGCCAATAACAAGATCAAGATTCTTAAAATTGTCTTCCCTGGTATACTTGATAACGGTGAAAGAATCTTTTTCACCTACATCATACAGTTTGAATTGCACAGAGAAATCCGCGCTCTTTAAAGAGTCTGCTGCTTTTTGGAGGCCTTCATAAAAGTCAACGGCCAATTGTTGCGCAGTTGGGAAACTCTGCTTGTTCACAATGAGCTCATCAATGTTCAGCGTTTCAGAATCTTTGAAAGAGAAAGGAAGGAATATCCCAATAGTATAAGAAGCCTTTTTAGGTTTATTGAACGGGATCTTTGTAATGCTGTCGCTCAATGAAACTGTTTCCGTGGTTGTGGTGCTGATAACAGTTGCAGTAGTTACGGTTGTCGTCTTTGACTTTTCCTTGATCTTTAAAACCATTCCGTCTTTCAACCCGCTCTTGATATCGGGATTCAATTGAACAAGCTGTTGTTCGGTTACCTGATATTTCTGGCAAATGCTGAAAACGGTCTCTCCCTTCACCACATTATGTACCTGGTACTTGTCGAGGTCGGCCGGGGTAGTGGTTAGCACTTTTGGTTTATCTGCAGGAACTTTCAGCTCCTGTCCCTTTTTAATACCGTCGATCGATCCGGGGTTCTCCAGGATGAGCGTATTCATGTCGGTATTGTAGAGCTTGGCTATTCCGTAAAGACTTTGTCCTTTTTCTACCGTATGCAAAATGTATTTCTTGCCGTTGATAACGGTGGTCTTTTGCGATTGCGAGTAAGATTGCGAAAAGGACGCGAATGAAAAAGTAAGCGCGAAAAACAGCAGGAACGATGTGAGGGATCTCTTCATAGACCTTACTTGCTCATTTTTTCGGCCATCTGAACGGCTTTGTACATATTCACCAGTCCACCGGTTGTGCTCAATTCAGCGAATTTCACTTTTTCTTTTATGGAAAGCTCCTGGTCAACGATCACCCCGTTCTTTGCATCTGGATTCAGTGTCAAAAGTTCTTCTTCGCTGGTATTGTATTTGCTTCCGATGCTTTTCAGGGTTTCACCTTTCTTAACTTTATGCGTGATCTCTTTTCCACCGGGTTTGTTAACCAGTGATTTCTTATGATCAGTAATTACCGATTTCTCGATGATCTTCTTGATCTGCATCGCGGTCAATTTTGGATAATAAGAACGCAATACGCAGGCCACACCTGCGGTTACGGGACAAGCCATGCTGGTTCCGCTTTCGTTGATATACCCTCCGCCACTCTTGGTAGAGTAGATCTGTACACCGGGCGCGAACACGTTCACGGTCTTCTTGCCGTAGTTAGAGAAATTGGCAGGCAGCTTATCACCTTTTTTCCAGCTTAAAGCGCCCACATCGATCCAGTTCTTTGCTTCTTTTCCGTCAACAAATTTTTTGCAGGGATAGTGAACGTCTGTATCGATATTCACGGCGTCGTTACCGGCCGCGTGAACGATCAGAACGTCTTTGCTCTCCGCGTATTTCACCGCGCGGTCAACCGCTGCTTTATCGTAAGGATACATTTTACCGAAACTCATATTGATCACTTTCGCGCCGTTATCAACCGCATAAATAATGGCATTGGCAACATCCTTGTCACGCTCATCTCCATCCGGAATAGCGCGAATGGCCATGATCTTTACGTTATCGGCCACGCCTTTGATGCCTATGCTGTTTGTGCGGTTAGCGCCAATGATACCTGCAACATGCGTGCCATGCAAAGCGGCGGGACCGATACAATCCGGATTGCCATAGAATTTCTCGTTCGAGTTCTTGTAATCATCACCCACAATAGGGCGGGGATCGAACTCGGTGTTCAGGTTGTATTTCACCTGTTTTTCAAAATGGTTATTGGCTTCTTCCAATTGTTTCAGCAGGTCATCAAAGCTGGCACTTTTATCTTCCGCCAGGATCATCTTCGAATAAGCGATCAGCTGTTCTTCTTTTTTGTCGGCAGCTTTGTATTTGTCCAGTTCAGGCAGGCGAACGGTATCCACTTTCAATTGCTCTTTCACAGCCAGGTTTATGTTCACGAACATGTCGTTCACGAATGTAAGCTGCGTTAACTGTCCTTGTGCGTCGTTCAGGCGCTTCTCGTATTTCTCTTTTACCTCAGTATATAATGTATATTCTTTTTTATCTGCAGAAGCGATAGATTTCTCGTCTTTTCCGTCGTATTTCGCTTTTAACTCCTTGTAGATACGGGTCAGCTCGAGGGTTTCTTTCTCTACGTTCTTTCCGTCCTTGCCTCCCAAAAAGTTCCAGCCGTGCACATCGTCAATGTATCCGTTCTTGTCATCATCAATTCCATTGCCCGCCACTTCTTTGGCATTGGTCCACATCACATCTTTCAGGTCTTCGTGGTTAAAATCAACGCCGCTGTCGATCACACCGACAATAACGGTAGTTGAATTTTTGCCTTTCAGTAATTCAGCATAAGTTCTTTCACTGCTAACACCATACACGTTATCGGCTGTAGCATCCAGGTTGAACCAGTTGTCGGGAGCTTTGTCGGCATCCTGCGCGAAGAGGGTGGCGCCGGCAAAAAGAAAGGGGACTAAGAAATACTTTTTCATTGTAAAAAAATTAGTCATCAAAAATAACTGAAATTCTTCACTTTATCCCTGTAAAAACAGGGTAAAAAGCCTAAATATTGTGAAAAAGAATTAACGTCCGGAGCCCCTATTTTAGCTACCTTTCGGGCTGAAATCTATGAAAAAGATCCTTGTAGCAAACCGTGGCGAGATCGCCCTGCGTGTTATGCGCAGCGCCCGCGAAATGGGTATTAAAACTGTGGCAGTTTATAGTGAGGCCGACCGCAACGCGCCCTTCGTGCGCTATGCCGATGAAGCCGTATGCATTGGTCCACCACCCAGTAACCAGAGTTACCTGAAAGGCGATAAGATCATTGAAGTTTCAAAAGAATTAGGCGTGGATGGCATTCACCCGGGATATGGATTCTTATCCGAGAACGCTGAGTTCGCCGCAGCTGTAAAAAAAGCGGGCATCATTTTTATTGGCCCAAGCCCGGAGGCTATGGACATGATGGGCGATAAGCTTTCTGCCAAGGCTGCCGCCAAAAGATTTAATGTTCCTATGGTTCCCGGAAGTGAAGGGGCCATCCAGGATCTGCAGGAAGCGATCCGTGTTGCGAAAGCTACGGGCTTTCCGTTACTCATCAAAGCTTCGGCAGGAGGAGGAGGAAAAGGAATGCGATTGGTTGAACGCCTGGAGGAGATCGAAGAGCAGATGCGAATGGCCATGAGCGAGGCCAAGTCGGCCTTTGGCGACGACGCGGTTTTCATTGAGAAATTTGTGACTGGCCCACGCCACATTGAGATACAGATATTAGCGGATAACCACGGAAATGTGGTTTACCTTTTTGAACGTGAGTGCAGCATTCAGCGACGCCACCAGAAGGTGGTGGAAGAAGCCCCTTCATCGGTATTGACTCCCGAAATGAGAAAACAAATGGGTGAGTGCGCGGTGAGTGTTTCAAAGGCTTGTAATTACAGCGGGGCGGGGACTGTTGAATTTTTGGTGGATGATAAAATGAATTTTTATTTCCTCGAGATGAATACGCGTTTGCAGGTAGAACACCCTGTTACCGAAATGATCACGGGTTTGGACCTTGTGAAAGAGCAGATAAAAGTGGCGCGTGGAGAAAAACTTTCTTTCAAACAGGAAGATTTGAAAATAAACGGGCACTCGCTCGAGGTTCGTGTTTGCGCGGAAGATCCCAGGAATAATTTCCTACCCGATATCGGTAAACTTGTTACCTATCGAATTCCTAAGGGAACGGGCGTGCGTGTAGATGACGGTTTTGAAGAAGGAATGGATATTCCGATCTTCTATGATCCGATGATCGCCAAATTGATCGTGCACGGAAAAGACAGGAAAGAAGCCATCGACAGGAGGTTGCGCGCTATTGATGAATACAAGATAACCGGGGTTTCTACAACACTGGAGTTTTGCACTTTTGTGTTAAAACACGAGGCTTTCACTTCCGGGAAGTTCGATACGAACTTCATTAAAAACTACTTCAAACCCGAAATGCTTGATAATCATACTGATGATGAGGCTGTTATAGCCGGCTTGCTGGCTTCTGTCATTACGAATACTGGCATAAAAAATGCGGTTAATAATGAAACTTCCGGCGGAAAATTCCGTTCTAAGTGGAAGGAGAACCGACAGAGGGATTAAGACCCAGATCGCGCGAAAGAGTTAAAAAACTTTAAAACGCGGTTACCTTTTTTGGTTCCTGATATAAATACTAAATGCACGCCATGTTTGGCTTACCCATCATACCAGGATCTAAAGCGCTGAAACTCGTTCTGATCTTCTTTTTTCCTTTTTGGCTTTTGGCACAAAATGATCCGGGAGAGGTGGATGTTTATCTTGCTAAAACCGATAAGGGCTATCTTGTTCATGCCTGCGTTGAGCAAGGCGACACGATCCCCTGGATCTGGTTACCTATTGTTACGGTTGAATCGGAAATGAAGTTCGCTTCCAAGCGTAAATATGTGGAATGGACCCGCATTCGTCACAACGTAAAGAAAGTTTATCCTTACGCCATTCTGGCGGCTGCTAAACTCAAAGAGTACGATATCATTCTTGAGAAGATGCCTGACGACAAAATCCGTAAGACCTACCTGAAGATGTGCGAGAAAGAATTGCAGAAACAATTCAGCGATGAGCTCAAGAACTTAAGCGTGAACCAGGGAAAGATATTGATGAAACTGATCGATCGTGAGACCGGTAAAACAACTTACCACATTGTAAAAGAGATGCGCGGGAACTTCACGGCCTTTATGTGGCAAAGTCTTGCTGTACTTTTTGGTTCAACCATGAAACAGGAATACGACCCGGCGGGCGAAGACCGCCTGATAGAGCTCGCTATTCAACAGGTGGAGTCGGGGCAGTTCTAAAAACAAAAACCTCCCGGCTTAGCCAGAAGGTTTTTTGATTTAGGCAAGGTTCAATTACTTTTTATCATCATCGTCATCCTTCGCTTCCGTAGTCTTCTTTAAGAAATTGCCTTTGTCGTCAAACAGCGCGTCGAAATCTTCTTTGCCTTTACCGATCTCGGTCTCATAAGAGATCTTGCCATCAGCTGCTGTGATCTTTGTAGCTTCTTCCACTTTCCATCCTGCAAAGTTCTTGTTGCAATACTCGGTAACAGCCGCGGGCAGGGCAGAGGTCTTGATCTCTACCTCCTCCTGCACAAAAGTTCCCGAAGGATTGTAAACTGCAGACATTTCGTTCTTTCCCTGGTCGAACTCGGCTTCAAAGTTGCCGTCTTCCTTTTCCCATTTTTCAACTTTAGCGCCTGCGTACTTTTTAGTGAAAGCTTCCTTTACGGCTGCAGGCACTTCGCTTTCTTTTACTTTCTGTGCGCTTGCAAAGCTAATTACTAAGCTCAGCGCGATGGTTGTGATGATGTTCTTTTTCATTTTTTGTAAGGGTTAAATTGCTATTGTTTTATTTACTGATACAAAGGTAGGGGCACATTCTAAAGCAAATCTGAGCCTGTAACTAGTTGAATTTTACTGTAAAACGATGCTGTCCCTGGATGTAAGTGTACTCAATTCCAAAGCCATACGTGTCAATAATACTTTTTACAATAGAGAGCCCCAGCCCCAAAGATTCTTTAGCGCCATCATTTTTCTTAAAACGCTCAAACAATTCATCCGCGGATATATTCAGTGCCGCTCCGCTATTGCTGATCACCAGTTTTTCAGGATCGAGTTCAACGCGCATTTCTCCATTTTCTTTATTATGCCTGAAAGCGTTCTGAATGAGATTGCTTATAAGAAGGTCGGCCAATACCGGGTTCATTCGGAGGATGGTCTCGCCTTTGAATTCGGTTCGGCTGGTTATTCCTTTGCCCTGGTAGATATCCGAATAAGTAACTATAGCTGCGTTTACCAGGGTATGCAGGTTCACCTCTTTTTGTTCTTTGAACTGGTTGTTCTCAATTTTAGTGAGTAAAAGAAGGGCCTTGTTTAATGCCGAGATCTTTTGTACCGCGTTTTCCATGCCTTGCAGCAATTCCAGTTCTTCTGAGCCCAATTTTTTAGACTGTATCAGCAGATCGAGTTTGCTCTTTATTACAGCCAGTGGTGTCTGCAATTCGTGCGAGGCATTCTCTGTAAACTCTTTTTGTTTGCGGTAATCTGAAATGATCTTTTGGGTCATTTTATCCAGCGAAGTGTTTAGTTGACGGAATTCCTTTGTGGAAGACGGATCAAACTTGATCTCCGACATTGCATTTATGTCATAAGCGTCAAGCTTCTTTAAAGTGCTACGAAACGGCTTCCACAGTATACGCGAAGCAAGGATATTAAGTGTGAAAAAGCTTAACAACAATAGCCCAAATACTATCGAGAAACAATAGATGAGCCCTTCTTTTAACTCTTCTTCTTCCATGCCGGGTTTGCATACGCTTATCAGGTAATGTGTGCCGTTATGAAAGAAATAAGAGCGGTGAACCCGGTAGCGCAGTTCACCCTCCTCCAGTTTGTCGTAAACAACCGTATCCGAAAAGCTGTTTATTTTCTTTTTACCAGGTAAAACTATAATGGCGGTGAGGCTATCACTTCTCAAATAGATGTTCCGCGCTCCATCTAGATTTTTGATCAATTCCTGCATGTTCAGTTTCTCGCGATACAAGCCCTCATCTGTTCCGTCGGTTATTTCCTCATTAATTACGGAGAAAGTGTATACGAATGCGAATATCAATAGCGGAATGCTGATCAGGAAGTATAAAAGAGTTGTTTTGGTGATCAGTCTCATCCTTCGGTCTTAAAATTGTATCCTATTCCATAAATGGTCTGCACATAATCTTTGCAGCCTTTTTCGCTAAGCTTCTTTCGTAAATTCTTGAGGTGAGTATAAATAAAATCATGGCTATCGGCCTGGTCGGCATGATCGCCCATCAGGTGTTCGGCGATGGAGTTCTTGGATACCACCCGGTTCTTGTTACTTACAAAATAAAGAAGCAGGTCATATTCTTTTGTGGTAAGGCTCACTTCTTCATTCTTTACTTTCACTCTTCTTTCTTCCGGAAGGATAGTGATCTCGTTCAGGTTTATCGACTGGTTACCATCGAAGTTCCTTCTTCTGATGAGCGCCTTTATCCTTGCATTCAGTTCGCTTAAATGAAAAGGTTTAGGCAGGTAATCATCAGCGCCGAGGTCGAGACCCGTAATTTTATCATCTAAAGAGTTCTTCGCGGAGATGATAATGATACCGGCTTTTGAATTGTTCTTTTTGAGCTGTTTTACAATGTCCAACCCGTTTCCTTTTGGTAAGGTAATATCCACTAAGACACAATCGTAGTCATAATCAGCCGCTTTTTCCGTGGCTTTTGCAAAATCGTCTGCCGATTCCACCACATAGCCTTCCTCATACAGGAATTGCTTAATGGACCGTCTCAATTCGGGTTCGTCTTCTACCAGCAGGATCTTCATAGTATAAAGATAAAACATTAATTCTGAAGCAAATCTAAAGACATTCCGAACCAGGGAAAGGCTTGGCCTGTGTTTTGCATACTTATAGCCAAAGAAAGAGCATGGAAACGAAAATTCAATCACTCCATTTTAACCTGAGACCCGGACTTGAAAATTTTATCCGGGATAAAATGGATACACTAGATAAATTGTACAGCCGCCTCGAGGCTGCGATGGTCACACTTAAGTTGGACCATACAAAAACAAAAGAGAACAAAAAAGCCGAAGTAAGTCTACGTATGCCCGGCTTGCACATGTTCGCGAAAGACAAAGCCGAAACATTTGAGCAGGCTGTTGCAAGCGCGATACAAGACATCAAACACCAACTGCAAAGGCACAAGGATAAGATGAGTAATGTGCAACCCAATGGCAACGAAGTTACCGAAACGACTATCTTTTAATTGATCATTAAAAGATAAAAAGAAAAGGTCCTCCCACAAAGGTGGGGGGATCTTTTTTTGTAGGTCGGGAACGGGCGTCCGAGGCCAATCAGTCATGAAGTAGAATGCTAATATTCGTATTTCCTTCGGAAATCAACTTTATTATCATTCACATTCACGACACCCCTGAAGTGAAAAAGCCCTTGGCGAAATTTACCGGAGAAAATCCTACACCCCTTAGAATGAAAAAACCCCGGAGGTCATCCGAGGGCTTTTTCTAATCAGGGGTGGTGATGGAGGGAATCGAACCCCCGACACAAGGATTTTCAGTCCTTTGCTCTACCGACTGAGCTACATCACCGGCCTTTAATTTAGGGATGCAAACTTAGCAATTTTTTTGCGAGATTTAAAAAA
>JANWKZ010000138.1 GCA_025451115.1 Bacteroidia bacterium
ATAGCCAGGTTCTGGGTTTGCAAAGTACCGTTTTGAATGAGGGCGATACCTTCTTCATCCTTTCCGGCCTTTTTGAAAACTTCCACGATCTCGGGAAGTTTTTCAACGCCCATTAAGATCACAACCGTTGCGTTGGTTTGTGCCGCCAGTTTTACATCCTCCGATAATTTCCCGGATGACGTAGTTCCTGTTATTACCCAGAAGCTTTCACTTACACCCCGGTGTGTTACCGGAATTCCTACCGAAGCGGGAACACCGATAGAACTGGAGATACCCGGCACAACGGCTGTTTCGATGTTAAACAACTCGGCGTATTTGATCTCTTCAAGTCCGCGGCCAAACACAAACGGATCACCCCCTTTTAGCCTTACTACATGACCATGCGTATAAGCCAGGTCGACGATCAGGGTATTGATCTGTTCCTGTGAGTAACTGTGGTTCTTATTTCTTTTTCCAACGAAGATCTTTAAGGCGTCTACCGGCGCGTACTTCAATAATTCCTTGCTCACTAAAGCATCGTAAAGAATTACATCGGCCTCACCTAAAGCGTTAATGCCTTTTACTGTTATTAGATCTACATCTCCGGGGCCTGCGCCCACTACTGTTAATTTTGGATATTTTTCTGTGCTCATGATTTCTTTTATTTATTGTTGTTTTTTATTAATGTCTTGTCCCCGATCAAGAACGAACCACAGGGCGGGGACAAAACCCTGGGTTACCGCATACACATACAGAAGCAACAACAATATTTTCTATGAACTATATACTTTTTCATTTTAGTTAGCGCTTAGTATTTCTATATTTTTTACCGAGCGATATTTTTTTACTTTTTCCAAAAACCCGCTGGCATCGTCAAGATACCGTTCCGCAAAAGGTCGCGAAGGTTCCACCTGGTTTATTTTGCCGGTGAGGTTCTTAAACGTTCCGCTTAATTCTATTTCCTTAGTTTCTACAAAATGTTTGTCAAAATCACTTATCAATACGTGGTGTGTGTTCACATGTACCTGCTTATCCAACAGAAGTGCTTTGGCACCGCTGATCAGGGCCGCGTACGAGTAATAAATACTGTCTCCAAAACGTCCTTCTCCATAAGCTTCCCTGCTCCATTGCAATTTCTCTTCCGCTTCATAGAACAAAGTCGCCACAAGATCGATCACCACACCGGCGCACTCTCCTACTCCGATCTCGGGTTTGAATCTTTCTTCCTGGCCCCAGTCGATAAAGTCGCCGGTTGTCAAGGAACTATTATCTGCCAAGGGTTTAAGTAATTGGTAGAAGTAATCTTTCCCGCGACGGTCATAGTACGTATTGAACAACTCTCCTTCTGTAGAACCATCCGCGAAATCATTCAGAATGCTACGCAACAGTTCGGGTCCGCGCTTGCTTGCCACTTTGATGATCTTGTCTCCTATACGGCCTTCGCCGTTTCCTAAGGTTCCACCGCCTAACAGAAGCTGCAATGCGGGAACCACATTAGTACCGGCTTTGAAAGAACTTCCGTGGAAGCCGATCTGCGCCAGGCCATGCTGACCGCAGGAGTTCATGCAACCGCTGATCTTAATTTTGATATCGTGGTTATAGATCAGTTCGGGGAATTCCCCGTAGATCACTTTTTCCAGCTCAACAGAGATATACGTGCTGTTTGAAATGGCCAGGTTGCAGGTATCGGTACCGGGGCAGGCTGTGATATCGGCCACCGAATCGAAACCGGGAGCAACAAGGTCTAGTTTCTTCAGCTCATTATATAAAGGAAGTAAAGCCTCTTCTTTCACAAAACGTAGCAAAAAACCCTGATTGATGGTGATACGGAGATCATCGGCTGCGTAGGTTCTTACGATGCGTGCTAATTCACGGGCTTTTGCCGTATCTATATTTCCCAGGAGTACTTTTATATACACTCCGAAAAATCCATCCTGTTTTTGGGCAAAGGTGTTTGTGGCCTTCCACGCTTCGTAAGCTTTCTCATCTGCGGGCTTGAAGGTTGTGTAAACTGTTTCCTTCGGAAGTTCACCTTGCCTTACCGCGTTACGGTTGATGAGGTAGGTTTTGTTTAGCAAAGCCTTTTCCTCTTGCTCAACAAGTCTCAGGAATTCAGGAAAGCCAACTTTAGCCACTAAATACTTTAATCTTGCTTTGTGACGGTTGGCACGCTCACCGTGACGATCGAAAACCCGGATAGCCGCTTCAATAAAAGGAATGATCCTGTCCTCATGTAAAAATTCAAAGGCAGTTTGAGCCAGAAAAGGCTGCGCGCCTAAGCCGCCGGCAACAAGAACTTTAAAGCCGCGCTGTTCCACGCCGTCAACTATCTGCAGCTTCGGGATAAAACCCACATCATGGATAAAAGTAAAAGCGGTATCAGCATCCGAGTTTGAAAAAGCGATCTTGATCTTCCTTCCTAATTCCTGTCCGAATGGCTTACGCAGGAAATAGCTGAATACAGCATAAGCGTAAGGACTTACATCAAAAGGTTCCTTAGGATCAATGCCTGCTTCGGCGGAGGCGGTTACATTACGAACCGTGTTCCCGCAAGCTTCGCGCAGGGTAACGTCATCCTTTTCAAGGTCGGCCCAAAGTTGTGGTGTACGCTCAAGACTAACATGATGGATCTGGATGTCCTGGCGCGTAGTTAAATGTAAATTGCCTGTGGAGTATTCGTCGCTCACATCTGCGATACGTTCCAATTGCTTTGCGGTAAGTTTACCGAAAGGCAATTTGATACGGATCATCTGCACGCCTTGTTGGCGTTGTCCGTAAACACCGCGCGCTAAGCGCAGACTGCGGAATTTTTCCTCGTGAATAGAACCCTCTTTGAACTGGCGGATCTTCCTTTCCAGGTCGAGGATGTCTTTTTCTACGATCGGGTTCTCTATTTCGGTTCTGAAGCTTTGCATATTGTAATTCTATCTGTGTTTGTTCTTTAATTGTGTGTTTTTACTTCTTACAACCCCTCCCTCGGTCCCTCCCCCACGGGGGAGGGAAGGTTCCTCGCTGACGGGGTGAGGTCTAACAAAAAGCCCCTCCGGTTTTGCGGAAGGGCTTTTCTTTTATTAACCTAAGTTTTATTGGTTATGAAAATTCCGTTCCGCATCGCTTTCGCTTGCAGCACATCCACATATACATGGGTGGTTGGTGAGGATTAATTGTTGTGCTGATCATTTCGACCGCAAAGTAAATACAGGAATTTTCAAAAAGCAAGAAAAAAGTGATTTATTTTCTATAATTCCTAGTGGAGTAATAGGAATTACTTTCTAACCTTCTGTTTTTTAGTGGGTTGGAACTTAACAAGCAGATTATCCTCGCGTTTTAAAACATCGGCCAAACTGGTCTTTGAGAGAATTTTGATGCTTGCCTCGCGTACTTCCTTGATCACATCGCGCAATCCACATACATCTTCGTTCACACATTCTCCCTCACAAGGCTCATAGAAATTGAGGCTTACACAAGGAAGCATAGCTATCGGACCACCGGTAACTCGTATAATAGTGGACAATGCGATCTCCTCCGGGTGCTTGGCCAGGTAATAGCCCCCGCTCGCTCCCATTTTGCTGCCAACGAAACCCTGGTTGCGCAGTTCAAGCAATATAGCTTCCAAAAATTTGCGTGGGATATGTTCCTGCTCGGCAATGATTGAAATCCGCAATGGGGTTTTGTCCTCATACACTTTGGCGAGCGCCAGTAAAGCTTTGATTGCGTATTTTGATTTTTTGGAAAGCATGGTAGGACAAAGATAGTAAATTCTACTAATTAAGTAGGAATTACTACATATGTAACGCCCTCTTCCCTGTAGCATCGAGGGCGGCTTCTTTAATAGCCTCCGTAAACGTGGGGTGCGCGTGGCACATGCGGGCAATGTCTTCGGCGCTGGCGCGATATTCCATGGCAACAACAGCTTCGGCTATCATGTCGGCCGCACGAGGACCTATCATGTGTACGCCTAACACTTCGTCGGTAGCTTCGTCGGCCAGTATCTTCACAAATCCGTCAGTATCCATGCTCGCGCGTGCACGGCCGCTGGCTTTAAAGGAGAAAGAACCGGTTTTGTATTTCACTCCTTTTTCTTTCAATTGTTCTTCGGTCAGGCCTACTGATGCAACCTCGGGCCAGGTGTAAACAACGCCTGGTATCAAGTTATAGTTCATGTGCGGTTTTTGTCCCGCCATTAATTCCGCTACAAACACACCTTCTTCTTCGGCTTTGTGAGCAAGCATCGCGCCTTTTACCACATCGCCAATAGCGTAAATATTTTCTACGTTGGTGCGTAAATGATGGTCAGTTTCAATCCTTCCGCGGTTATCTACTTTTACGCCGGCTTTATCTAAACCTAAATTATCGGTGTATGGTTTTCTTCCTACAGAAACCAAAACGTAATCGCCAACCAGTTCCACTTTCTTTCCTTCGGCGTTCTCGGCTACTACAATGGCTTCTTTGCCTTTTGTTTTTGCAGAAAGCACTTTGTGTTTAAAGTAATATTCAAAGCCCAGTTCTTTTTTAAGAACACGCTGCAGCTCTTTTCCACGGCCTGTGTCCAGGGTAGCGATGAGTCCGTCCATGAACTCCACCCCGCTTACTTTCGCACCTAAACGACCGTAAACGCTTCCTAAGTCCAGTCCAATTACCCCACCCCCAATAATGATCAGGTGCTTGGGCACTTCAGTCAGTTCAAGCGCCTCGGTAGAAGTGATCACTCGTTTTTTGTCAACTTCCATTCCCGGGAACGCGCTTGGCTTAGAGCCTGTAGCTATAATGAATTTCGCGCTTTCTATCTGCGACTTTTTACCGTCGGCGTTAATTTCCAGCGTATTTTTATTTACAAAAGTACCGTGACCATTAATTACCGTGATCTTATTCTTCTTCATCAAAAAATTGATCCCGTCGCAGGTCTGCTTTACCACCGTGCGTTTACGATCTATCATTTGTTTGATGTTCACCTTTGGCGCGGGGATGTCAATACCATGCTCCTTAAAGTTGTGCGAAGCATTATGAAAATGCTCCGAAGAATCCAACAAAGCCTTCGAAGGAATACAACCCACATTCAGGCAGGTACCACCCAAAGTGCTATAGCGTTCAATAAGCGCAGTTTTCATTCCAAGTTGCGCGCAACGAATAGCAGCCACATAGCCTCCGGGGCCCGAGCCAATAACAGTAACATCAAATTTTTCCATAGTGAATTTATTACGAGGTGAAATTACGAATTTTTAATTTACCGGATAAACTGCCCCCAACAGCCGAAACCACAGAGATCACAGAGAGGAACAGCCCACAAAGGGCACTGAGGAACAGCCCTATGTATTCCTTTGTGTTCTCTGTGCTGTATTTTCTTGGCTGTTAGCTCTGTGATTCCTGTTGCTCTTCCAATTTCAGTTAAGAAACCGTTGACCTTCTTTTAGCCAGGAGCGCTACTATCACAGAAATTAAAGTAATCACAAGAGCCGCCTTAGAAAGCAGGTCCCCGCATTTCACGTAAAAGGTCTTTTCATTGTTGGGTTGCAGGTTGCCGGAGATCACTGCCGGTTCCCACCACTTGGTTTCCTGGGAAAGCTTTCCGGTCTCGTCGATAAAACAGGAAATACCTGTATTGGCACAACGTGCTATGGGCGTGCGGATCTCAATAGCTCTCAAACGCGCGTAATTCAAATGCTGCACATAACCGGGTGTATCATGCCACCAGCCATCGTTGGTAATGATGAAGACCAGATTCGCGCCTTCATTGATATAATCGGTTACATACTCACCAAAAACACTCTCATAACAAATAACAGGTGCCACGCCTACCGTTTTGTCCTTGTTATAAAACACCCCGCGCTTCTCCTGCGTACCCAAACTACCGGCCGAGCCGCCCAGGTCGATTGTCCATTGCTCTAAAAAACCAAATACAGCAGGATAAGGCATTCGCTCTACCATCGGTACAAGCTTCGACTTATGATAAACCTGCATCGGGCCAAAATTATCGAGTTGCAAACCTGTGATAAAAAGGTCGTAATACTCATCTGCATCAATGTACTTGTGCGCCACCGGCGATAATTTCTCGCCGTGCTTGTACTGGTAATAGGTACTGGCGCCGGTAATGATAATGAGATTTGGATATTTCTTCAGGATGCTGTCGCGCAAAAATTTTACTGAGTAGGGCAACTCCAGGTTGCTCTCCCAAACCTGTTCGGTAAAAAATGTTTCGGGCAACACCAGGTAATTTGTTTTACCGTCCAGCTTTTGTTTTGCCAGGCGCAGGGCCTCCTGCAATTGTGCCGTATAATCACCATTGAACTTATCATTATAGGGATCAATGTTGGGCTGAACGACAACAATTTTCTGTCCGTTATTCTCTGTAAGCGGAGTTTCTGTTGTTAAAAGGATCAGTCGGGATAAAATGATGGGAAGGAAAATGACGAGCCCGGACAGATAGATCCTGTATTTAGTCCAAAAAGTAATATGCGCCGGAACACGGAACTGCAGGATCCGGAAAATTAAAATATTGGCGGCAAGTATCCAGAGACTTCCTCCCGAAACACCGGTAAACTCATACCATTGCACCCAATTGTGTGTGAAGGAAAAGATGTTTCCGAGCGTAAGCCAGGTCCATGCAAGCTCCCAAAGTGTGTGGAGGTATTCGAAGGAGAGCCAGACCGGAATTAACAGCCAAACAGCCGGTGAGTAGTGATTAGTGGTTAGTGGGTAGTGTTTAGTAATTTTTTTATAGAGGAGGAAAAACAGCCAGTACGCGGTTGACATAAGAAGCGCGTTTGCCAAAATAGCGGCTATACATCCTCCCGGCGAGGCGAACCAGGTCCACCAGGTTACTATAGCGTTCCAAATAAGGAATGAGATATAGGAAAAGAAGAATGCCAGCGCCCCTCTTCTTTTCTCGTTCTTTAAAATTTCTTCGGCAAGGAACAGTAGCGGAACCCAGGCAATAAATATCAAAAAGGTAAGCGGCGGAAACCAGGAAATTCCTAATAGAACTCCCGAAAGCAAAGAAAGTAACAGTGCTTTTTTCTTGTTCATTAATGCAGGAAAAACACTTTATAAATTAAATACATCCCAAAAGCGATAAGCAGTCCACCCGAAATATGCCTTACGCGCAAAAGCATTTTGGCATTGAGCATTTGCTTGATCTTATGCGCCACAAATGTTTTTAAAAGATCGGTCCCGATAACTACAGCCAATACCGAGCAAAAGAAAATGACAATACGAAACATTTTGAACTCGTACTTACTGCTTATAGCCGTAGTAGTGGCTATCCAGAAGATCCATACAAAAGGATTGAACATATTCAGAAAAAAACCCTTGATGAGAAGCACTCTTCTACGCGGAGATTTGATCTCAATAGTAGTACTATTCGGGTCCGTCTTCGGGTTATTTACGAAATGTACCACTCCGTAAACAATCAGTACGATCCCCCCTACCACCCCTAAAAAAGCCTGGTGCTTTGGATTGGTAAGCAGATCCGACATCCCGAAATGGATCAAAGAAACGGTTACCAGCACAAAAAAAAGATCGCTAAAGAATATTCCCAAAGCCAAAGCCGCGCCCGAACGAAAACCATAACTAATGCCCGTATTAATAAGCGCGAAAAAGGCCGGTCCTATTGAAATTGCCAGGAAAAGTCCCAATAATATGCCCTCGTAAATGGCTGAAAACATTGCAGATGTTAAAGGTTTAAATGTAGCCAGTTTTTTCGGGCTTTGCAAGCCTAGAATTCGCTGGTAGACGACAGTATCTCACGGTTCTCCCCTATCCACAGCATCAGGCTGTTATTACGCGGCGGTAAGCCCAGTTTCTGGCAAATGCGCGAACGGTAATTCTCAATGGTCTTTTCAGACAGAAAAAGGCGTTCGGCTATTTCCTTTGTAGTATGATTTTGACTGACAAGCTTCAGGGTTTTCAATTCGGCCTGGCTCAAAGACTTAATAAGTGAAACAAGCTCCTGCTTTTTTTTGTCTTCCGAGTGAATGTCGTAATGATGGGGCGCAAGGGCCGGACCTATGTACTTCTCGCCTTTGTTCACTTTTTCGATACAATCTATAAGTTCCTTCACCGCAAAATCCTTAAGCAGGTAACCGCTGGCGCCGGTGAGTATAGCCTTCTTGATCATTTCCTTTTCGCGGTACATAGTGAGAATAATAATACGTGCGCCCGGCCTCTCTTTCAGCACCTTCTTGGTTACTTCAAGACCGTTCTGTCCGGGCATATCGATGTCGAGGATGGAAATATCAGGCTGTTGGTTTCTTATTTTTTCAAAAGCCTCATTGCCGTCAGCGCATTCAAATATCTCAGCGCCCGGGTAAGCAGCTACCAGTATCTCCTTTAAACCCGCCCTGAAAATAGGGTGGTCGTCAGCTATCAACAGTTTTCTCACTCTTTTTAAACTTTATGTTCAACACAAATCCTTTTTCTCCCTTATCTCCCCAACTCATCGTTCCCTGCATGATCTTCACACGTTCACTGATACTTTGCAAGCCCAGTCCATTACCCACTCTCGAAGAAGAAAAACCTTTTCCGTTGTCACGGTAAGTAAATATAAACTCATCGTTGTTAGTCTCCAAACTTATTTTTAACGCACTGGCTCCCGAATGTTTGATTGTATTATTTACACATTCCTGTATCACACGGTACATATGGGTCTTTCTGTCTATTGTTTCAGTTTCTATCCTTTCGCTTATTTCAAAACTACATTCAATGCCGGACGAAGTCTGCACTTTTTCCATCAGCGCCGCTACCGCACGCACAAGGCCGATCTTTTCGAGATAAGAAGGATAAAGATTACGCGAGATCTGCCGCGTTTGTTCAATAACGCGCGATAATTCAGTATCGAGGTTCTTCATCGCCTCACTTTGGGCGTTCTGGTTCACTTTTGATTTGATGATCGATAGCGATTGTCCAACATCATCATGAAGATCACGGGCGATACGATGTCTTTCTGATTCAATATCCTTTATCAGCATTTGACTGAATTGCTCTTGTTTCTTTCGCAGCTTTTTAGAGTAGAACAAAACCGACATGATCACAAAAAAAAGCAACAGCGCAGCGGCACAAAATATAATGATCCACTTCATAAAGCGTTCTTCCTGGTTACTTTTTTCGAGCAACACCGTTTTAATACGCTCCTTCTCCAGTTCAACTTCCTTTTTTTGGACATCGTATTTTACCTGTAATTCACGTATTGCCTTTTCGCTTACGATGTTCCGCAAACTATCTTTGAGCTTTGTATAGATCAGGTAGTTTTCGAGCGCCGCAGCACTGTTCTTTTTTTCTTTTTGGATTCTATAGAGAGCACTATAATAGTTTACTGCATTCTCAAGGTTTTTTGTCCTGTCGTTGATCTGTTTAACTTTTGCCAGTACGGTCAAGGCTTCGTTTATTTTTTTCTGTTGCAGGAACAATTCACATTTTCCAATGTAGGCGCGCTCCAGTTCAGTCACTAATTTATGCTTATCGAGTACTTGTATGCCTGAATCGATATATTGCATACCGATCTCGGGCCGGTTAATGGCCGAGAAAGAAGTTGCCAGGTTAATGTATACACTGGCCAGCTCCAGGGGCAGATTATTCTTCCGGGAATACTCCGTTACCTCGGTAAACAGCACCGAAGCTTTTTCAAATTGCTTCAGAACAATATAGATCACGCACATGTTCATTTTGATGTGGCTGACCAATCGGGCATTATTATCGAGCATGGCGTACTTCAATCCTCTCTCGTAATCAGCCAGCGCCTCTTTATTTTGTCCCGAATAGTACTTGATCAAACCAAGGTTATTACAGAAAACACCATAATAATAATTCAGTTTGTGTTGTTCAGAAACGGATATTCCCTGGAGGTAAAGTTTCACGGCTTCCTGTATCTCGTTTCGTTGTTCGCGGATGATACCCAGTATATTCAATATCTCCGCTTCATTTTCAAAGTCTTTTTCGGTTCGCGCGGTCTGTAAAAGATCGTTCATGTTCTTCAGGGCTTCTTCCATTTCACCCTTTTCACATTGTACATAGGCCAACCGCACTAAGGTGAGGATCTCTATTTTGCGATTTCCGCGATCTTTTGCTTCCTGCAATACCTGCCGGAAGATCTCAGTTGCCTTATCGAGGTTTCGAACATAGAAATAATAATTTCCGCGGTACAGGTGCAATTCGCAAAGATCGAGCGTGTTGTTCTTCTCTTTTAATATTACTTCCGCTTTTTCAGCGAGCGGGAACAAGCGGGCCGAATCATAATAGGAAGCTTCCTTAACCTGTTGCAGCAATTTTCGGTCGACATCGGGCTGAGAAAACCCGGTGAACACGGAAAAAACAAACAGTAACGAAAGAAAAAACCTCATAAGATCAATTAAGCCCGGAAATATACAGCAATATAACAATATTTTAAGCTCGCATTTAGAGGGGTGGCCCTCTACAAAAAGGCCCTAGAGAAGGCTAAATTTGCTATACCCGAAAATGACAAAACGCGCCCCACTCTTTTGTTTTTTCTTAACCTGCGTTTTTGCGGGCCAGGAAGTATGTTCCCAAACTTTTTCATGGGCTTCTTATGTGAGGGCAACACACCGTCCTATCGGTAGCACGTATTACAGCCAGACAATAACTACGGGAACAACAAGCACAACGGTTTACGCCGACATACAGAGTTTTGGCAATGCAGCAGGTGCTGTCAATAACAGTGTTTTTGCGAGCTCTTCACCATTATACCGCACCAGCGACGCGGTGGGCGGCTGTGGAACTTCAAATAGCTTTCAATCGGGTATTGCACTATACATGGATTGGTCGGATTACGGAACCGCCGCCAGCCACGCAAGTACCCAATGGCCTTACGTGCTCGTTACTGTGGATTTTACAGGAGGCACCAACGGGGTCTGCGGGCCTGTAACCTTCAGTATTTATGATATCAATAGCGATGGTTCCTTCCAAACCTTCCTTGACTGGGTGGAGGTAAGCGCCTATAGCAGTACGGGCGCCTATATTGTTCCGTCCATTAGTGCGGGAACGCAAAAGTGCAATTACAACATGGGCACTTATACGAACCCGGCCTCTCCCGGGCCGCTCAAATACAATGGAAGTTCGTCTTGTAACTGCTGGCCTGATTATATAACTATAGGAAACGGCACCACGGTAATAGGCAAGATACTTATCAAATATTATCCTGATCATAGCGGAAGTTATTGGAATACCTCTCCCCGCAATCCAAGTTCGCAATACATTATCATCAGTAATATGACTACCGGTGGAGTAGGTTGCGCAGCTATTGTATTGCCTGTAGAATTCACCTCTTTTAAGGGAGAATGTGAGAATGGAAAAAAACACTTTTCCTGGACCACCGCTAGCGAAGAGAACAACGACCATTTTGTGTTGCAGCAAAGTGATGATGGAGAGAACTTTGAAGATATACTGCAGGTTCCGGGTAATGGAACCACTCAAACCGAACACAAGTACGATGTTACAATACCGGATCATGATCACAGCTACTACCGGATTAAACAGGTTGACCGCAATGGCGATACCAAATTCTCCGGTGTACGGTTTGTTTCGTGCAATAAAAGATCATTACTGGATGTTTCGATCTATCCCAATCCATCAGCCGGTGACAACAAACTTGAGTTCAATTCACTCACGGATGGTAACATTATGCTTTCTATAACCGACATTACCGGTAAGGAGGTTTGGGTGCAGGAAAAAAAGGTTGAAAACGGCCTTAATTCATTAGGCCTTGAAACATCCGTTCTGAAACCGGGTATTTATTATTTAAAGATCCATGACCCTGCCAATTTCCTAAATACGCAAACCTTAAAACTCATCAGGCAATAACACGAGGCTACGATCAGCCAGGATAAAGGGTGAAGTTGAACTGCAGAAATTTGTTTTTTGGATAACATCCACACTATTTCTCGTTTTTGGGGCCTATTATATCTTTACGTAGATCTGAATTCCTTTAAAAAGGGCATTTCAACCCTAATTCAGGTATTTTAACGACGAATCGATGATAATTATAGTCGAATTTTTACCCCTGAAAATCAGCTTAAAAAATGCTGAATTAATAGTTACTAAAACCTTTTTTTAATCGGAAAATTATTTTACATTTGAATTACGCATACTTTTAAATACTGTGAAGATGTTGAGTAGTGTAAAGATATTTTCTATTAAAAATTCCCTTGTTCTTAGCTTGACGCTGGCTTTTTTTGCCGCCTCTTCTCAATCATTCGAGTTAGACCCTTCCAACAAAAAAGACACCATTAACCTGATCGATTTCAAGGGTATGAAACAGAACCGCTGGATCGTTTATGGTAAGAATAAACCGGATACCTGTTATGCCCGCACTTCTAAAGTAGAAGAGGGAAAATACGGGGATAACCGCAAAACGGGCATCTGGACCTCCTACTTCTGCGCCGGCACTATTTATAAGAAGATAACCTTCCAGAACGGGCGCCCGGATGGCTACGCTATATTCTATCACGAGAACGGTAAGACAGCCGAAGAAGGAACCTGGAAAGCCAATAAATGGCTAGGGGTTTATAAGACCTATTACGATAATGGACAGGTTCAGCAGGACTTTACCTTTAACCAGGCCGGTAAACGTGAGGGGCCTCAAAAATATTTTTACGCCGACGGCAAGACCCAAATAGAAGGAAACTGGAACAACGGCAAAGAGAACGGTGTTGTAACAGAGTACCATCCCGATGGCAGTCTTAAAAAGACCGTCAATTTTGCTAACGGAAGCGCCGATGTAGCCTCTATTAAAGAATTCAAGCCTAAAAAAGAGATCAAGATCGAGGAAGTGGCCAGTACTAAAAAAGTGGTTGCCACTAAAGACGAATCGGTTGTTTCCGAGACTAAGGGTCCCGCTGTGTTAAATGGCTACCACGTGCTGTTCAATCCTGCCCGTCAAAAGACCAAGGAGGGCACTTTTAAAGACAATCGTTTGATGGAAGGCAAGAACTACATCTACGATAGGAACGGCATGCTCGAAACCATCGAGATCTATAAGAACGGCATCTTCGCCGGAACTACACAGGCGGATTAAACCCCGGATTTTTTCGAGATAGAGGGGCAGCCCCCCTGCGCCGCATTAGGGCATAGTCTAATTTTGCTAAAACACTTTGCCATGATACGAATTAATAAACGGACGGCGTTCCTCCTTCTTTTTTCGTTTTCTTTCTTAACAAACTTCTCGCAAACCTTTAGCTGGACGGGATTTGTGACCACCACCAACTCGAGTACGCGCACTTTTACAAATGGTAATATGTCGGCCACGGTAACTGCCACAAGCGGTGGCGGAACTACAGGCTATTCGAACGGAAGCACTTCACAAATAGGTGGAATGGGAGTTTGCGCCGGCACCCCAACAGGGCTATTCCTGGAAATGAGCGGAGCAAGTTCTGCGTGGAACAACCAGATCAACGTGGCTATTACATTTGCCACCCCGGTTTGTGCGCCGGTTACATTTACTATTTACGACGTGAATGAAGATATCTGGTTTGATGGAATATCTACCAATTATTCGAATTATTGCGACCAGGTAACCATTGGCGCTACCGACCCCTCGGCAACTCCCATCGCTCCCGCTAATATTACTTATACGGGCTGCTCGGCGGCAGGAAACGTTAGCACAGTTGGAAACAATAAAATATTGAGAGGGAGATGGACCAATAATACCTGTAACTGCGCAACCGCCAGTGTTACCGTGAATGGTGGAGGACAAAAGATCAAGACAATAAACATACTATACAACAACACACAGCCTCCTACCTATGCGAAATACGGGATCTGCCAGTTTCAGAACATTGTAATTTCCCCTATTACTGCTGTACCTGCTCCTACCGTTACAATAACTCCGGGGGCTATTCCCTGCGGCACTGCTTCAACCACATTAACTGTTACAACTTCTGCTTCCTCTCCAACTTATACATGGACAGGCCCGGGAGGTTCAACGATCACATCACCTTCCGCTTCTGTAACTCCTGTTAACGGAGCGGGTGTTTATACAGTTACAATAAATCCAGCATCAAGCTGTAGTGTTACAGCACAATACACACTTACTTCTTCAGGAGCCAGCCCCACGGTAAGTATTGCTCCTTCGCCAACAACTATTTGCAACGGACAAAGCGCTGTACTTACTGCGAGTGGCGCCACTACTTATACGTGGAGCGCGAACGCAGGGAGCGCAACAACGAGTACGGTAAGCGTCTCGCCCGGAAGCCAGACCATTTATACGGTCACGGGCACAACAGCAGGATGTAACAGTGCGCCTACAACAGTAACTGTTAACGTAACGCCCTTACCAACTTTAACTACAACAGCGACATCGAACACAGTATGCGTGGGAGGAACGGCTACGCTTACGGTAAATGGAGCGACAACTTATACATGGAGTCCTTCCGGTACATTGAGTAGTCCGAATGGTAGTCCGGTAGTGGCTACGCCGACGGCGGCTACGACGAACTATACCGTGACGGGCACACAATCGGGTTGCAATGGAACTGCTGTAGTAACCGTGAGTATAAGTCCTACACCGAACCTGACCCTTACACCTTCTCCGGCAACTATATGCAGCGGAACAAGCACAACGATCACAGCAACAGGCGCAAGCACGTATACGTGGAGCGCGAATGCCGGAAGCGCCACAACCAGCACCGTTGCAGTGACCCCTACGATCACAACAATTTATACAGTGAATGCAACAGGCGCTAACACCTGCCCCGCAACGAAAACAGTAAGTGTGAACGTAAACACTTCGCCTACAGTTACGCTTACAGCAAACAGTTATACTATTTGTAACGGAAGCAGCACAGGTTTATCAGCGGGCGGAGCAACAACGTATACATGGACAACTTCAACGGGATTGAGTAATCCAAACAGTGCCACGCCAACAGCTTCTCCCACTACGACAACTATTTATACAGTGACGGGCACAAGTACCGGATGCAATAGTGCGCCCGCCACAGCTACGGTGAACGTAACACCATTGCCCACGTTGACGACTACGGCTACGAGCAATACCTTGTGTACCGGAGGAAGTACAACGCTGACGGTGAACGGAGCGGGCACTTATACCTGGAGTCCAGCGGGAACACTGAGCAGTCCGAACGGAAGTCCTGTAGTGGCCACACCCACTGCAGCAACAACGAACTATACGGTTACGGGTACGCAGGCCGGATGTAACGGAGTGAGTGTTATTTCAGTGAGCGTGAACCCTACACCTACGATAAATATTTCACCCTCTTCCGCTACGGTTTGTCCAACGGGAACCGCTACGCTTACAGCCAGTGGGGCCAGTACATACACATGGAGTCCGGCCAGTACGCTGAATACATCAACCGGTGCGGTTGTGATATCAACGCCAACGGCCAGTACAGTTTATACAGTGACGGGAACCAGTGCCGCGGGATGTCCGAACACGAACACGGTTAGTG
>JANWKZ010000139.1 GCA_025451115.1 Bacteroidia bacterium
ACAACCCAACCGAACGCTAGCGCTGCAACAAGCGGAACACTTACCTGTTCCAACACCACAGCAAGTGTGAACGGAAGTTCAACTACGGGTGGCGTGACTTACAGCTGGAGCGGAACCGGCATTGTATCCGGCGGAAGTTCGGCCGCAGCTACTGTCAACGCGAACGGAACGTACACAGTAACAGTTACCGATCCTTCCAATGGCTGTACAAATACAGCGGTTACAACAGTAACTACAGATACAGCGCAGCCAAACGCTTCAGCATCTTCTAACGGAACAATCGGTTGCGGCGGCGGCTCAGCAACTGTGAACGCGGGCTCAACCACATCCGGAGCAACTTATTCGTGGAATGGTCCGGGAGGATTTACCGCGAGTGGCGCAACTGCTACAGTGAATACAGCCGGAACTTATACGGTAACAGTTACCGATCCAAACAACGGTTGCATAAACACTTCAACAGCAGTGGTAAATACAAGTACAGGTGTTCCTAATGCAACAGCCGCTTCAACCGGCACAGTAACTTGTATCAATAGCAATATCACTTTAAACGGTAACTCAACCACAACAGGCGTAACTTATTCCTGGAATGGTCCGGGAGGATTTGCTTCCGCATCGCAAAATCCATCGGCTACGGCAGCGGGCACTTATACTTTAACAGTTACTGATCCGGGCAATAATTGCACAAATGTCGTAACTGTTACTGTGCCAACAGATACAGCAACACCTAATGCTTCCGCCGCTGTTACAGGTACACTCACTTGTTCGAATAATACAGTAACTGTGAACGGAAGCTCAACTACAAGCGGAGCTACTTACACCTGGAGCGGCCCTAACGGATTTACTTCTTCAGGTCAAACAACTACTGCTACCGGGGCAGGAACTTATACGGTAACCGTGACGGATCCTGCTAATGGTTGTACTACGGATGCTACAACAACCGTACAACCTGCAACAAATACGGTTACAGCAAATGCCGGTGTGGATGTATCGATAGCTTTTGGCGCGAGCACTACGCTTAACGCAAGCGGAGGGATGAGTTACACCTGGACTCCTGCAAATGATCTTAGCTGCGTTAATTGCGTGAGCCCTGTGGCTAATCCTTCTGTAACAACAACCTATTGTGTGAAAACGCAGGACAGCAACGGTTGTGCCGACAGTGCTTGTGTGCGCGTAACGGTAGATGAGCAATGCGGCGAGATCTTTGTTCCTAACGCTTTCTCACCAAATGGTGACCACAAGAACGACCTGGAGTGTGTGATGGGCGGATGTATCGTATCAATGCAGTTCACCATCTACGATCGCTGGGGAGAGAAAGTATTTGAATCGGGCGACGACAAACATTGCTGGGACGGTACTTATAAAGGAGAGAAACTGAATACGGCCGTGTTCGCTTACTACCTGCAAGCTACTTTAACCAACGGAAAGACACTAGTTAAAAAAGGAAATATCAGCCTGATCCGATAAATCATAAAAAACAGAAAAAATGAAGAATAAAATCAGAACAATACTTTATTGGATCACTTTGTGTGTGTTTGCACAGGTAAAAGCGCAGGATATACACTTCTCCCAGTTCTATATGGCCCCGCTGCAGCAAAACCCAGCCATGGCCGGTTACAATCACGATTACCAGGCCATCGTGAATTACAAAACGCAGTGGGCCAGCGTGGCTTCACCCTATACCACCATGGCGGGTAATTTCGCTATGCGTTTGGGAAAGAAAAAAGCCAATAAAGGTTTTTGGGGCGCGGGTCTCAATGTGTTCAGTGATAAAGCGGGCGATGGTCAGCTTAACACCACGCAGGCAAACCTTTCGGTTGTGTATCATGTAAGGCTTAGCCGTTACAGCACACTGGGCACGGGTTTGCAGGCCGGCTTTGTTCAGCGCAGTATCAATGCATCCGCCCTTCAATGGGGAAGTCAATACAATGGAAGCAAATATGATCCTACCATTGTAAGCGGTGAAGGGAGCAGTATCATCCTGAAAACGTGCTATGACTTCGGGGGTGGATTATTATATAACTACAACAATACTTCAGGAGAGAAGAATGTGACCGATAACCACGACCTGAAAGCCAATTTCGGTGTGTCGGCCTTCCATGTGAACACACCCAATTATTCTTTTTATGATACAAACGACAAGCTGAAAATGAAATATGTGGCACACGGATCGGCGCTGATCAGTAAGAAAAATTCGAACGTAGCTTATAACCCCGGCTTCATGTATTATCGTCAAGGGAACCTACAGGAGATCCTCGCGGGTGGTTTGATCCGCTATAAGCTTAACCAGGACTCGAAATATACAGGCCTGCAGAAAGGCGCGGCGCTTTCGATCGGAGGTTACGCGCGCGCGAAGGATGCTTTTATAGCAACGATGTTGTTTGAATATTCGAGTTATGCCATTGGTTTCAGTTATGATGTAAATACATCTCCGCTGCGGGTGGCCAGTAACATGCGTGGCGGTTTCGAGATCTCATTACGCTTTGTAAATCCAAATCCATTCTTATACAAAGGAAGAGGCAGGTTATAAAATTAAAAACAAATCTATGCGTTCCATACTTATCATTGGCAGCCTGTTTGCCTGCGGCCTTGTTTGTGCCCAGCAAAAAGATTCAGTAGAGATCAAAATTGAGAATCTCGGTAAAGAGATCAATTCGCCTTATCCCGACTTCGCGCCGGTGACCTCGGCCGACGGATCGGTGATGATCTTCACCTCCAAGCGCCCAACCACGGAAAAAGAGATCAGGAAGAACTCTTCGAACGTAGAAAGGATCTATAGTTCGGATTTCAATCCAAAGGACAGTCTCTGGCATCAAACCATCGTGGTGCCCGATCCGGTAAATACAAAAGGAAGAAACAATTCAGCCATCGCGCTTTCCAACGATGGCCAGCACATGCTTATCTACCACGATGATTTTAATGGCAACGGAGATATCTACGAATCAAAATTGCAGGGCACGCAATGGAGTGAGCCGAAAAGACTCGGCGAGCCGGTGAACAGTCAATTCCACGAATCTTCCGCCAGCATCGCGCCCGATGACAAAACGATCTATTTTGTGAGCGATCGCCCCGGTGGACTGGGCGGGAGGGATATTTGGTTCAGTACCCGCGATGCATCCGGAAAATGGGGAAAGGCAGAGAACATCGGTTCTCCGATCAATACAAATACCGACGAAGAAGGGATCTTCATTCACCCCGATGGAAAAACCATTTATTTCAGTTCAAATGGTCATGGAGGACACGGCGGCTTTGATATTTTTAAAACAGAATTTAAAGGTGGACGCTGGAGTACTCCGCAGGACCTGGGCGAGCCTTTGAACACGAACGGCGATGATCTCTTCTTTGTGATGGAAGCCAACGGCCAGACCGGCTATTACTCTTCTTCCATGCCCGGTGGAATGGGCGACAAAGATATTTATCGCGTAAGTTTTATTCCTATCAAAAAAGAAGTGAAACCGGCAGGTCCGCGCCTCACGCTTTTGAAAGGACATGTGTTTGACGAGGAAAAGCAAACACCTGTGGGCGCTTTGATGGATATTTACGACAGTGAAAAAAATGAACTGGTAACAACCCTTGGTTCTAATTCCAGTACCGGAAAATTCCTTGTTTCGTTGCCGGCGGGAAAGAATTACAGGATAACTGTGAAATCGGAAGGATATCTTTATTATTCTGATTTTGTGAATGTACCAGACACAGCCGCGTACCAGGAAGTGGAGCGCAATATTGCGCTTAAAAAACTTACGGTAGGAAAAAAGATCGTGCTCAAGAATATATTTTACGACTTCAACAAAGCTTCATTGCGCGATGAATCTATGTCGGAGTTGAACCAGATGGTAGATCTTTTAAAAGAGAACAGCGCCATGAAGATCGAATTGTCGAGCTATACCGAGAGCAAAGGCGCCGATGAGTACAATAGAAAACTTTCGCAGGCCCGGGCTCAATCGGTAGTGGATTACCTTATCAAAAGCGGAATTCCCAAAACGCGACTGGTTCCGGTAGGTTATGGAGAAGCCTTGCCGGTTGCGTCCAATGATACAGAAGAGGGACGACAAATGAACCGCCGCACCGAATTCAAGATCCTAAAAAATTAAAAGCGCTTTTATCTTTCGTAAAAGAAGTGCACGCAGAAATATTCTACCAGGTCGGCGAGCTTTACCATTACGTGATTGGTCTGGTAATACCTGTATTCAAAGACCTTGAACGAAACGGAATTTAAAATGAGTCCCACTTCTTCACGTTGCAGGGCGTGCACGCGTGTGATGTCGAGCCGTGTGTGAAGGGCACTCAAATTCAATTCGCCAGAAAGTACTTTTCGGATGGCCTTGTGAAGTTTTTCAAGTGATGCGATGTCGGTCTTCCAAACAGTCTTTAAAAGTTCGGCGTTTTCCGAAGTAAGCGGGAAGGTGGTAATTGCTGTAGTTATCATGGCATGTTGTTTGTCGTAAAACTATAGCGTTTTAACGACTGATTCAAACCAAAAAACGAGCTAAAATACCAAACCCAAGGCAAAAAGAATGGATAAGCACATTCTTTATTAATTGATTATCAATTAATTGATTGGATGTCAAAATGGGTTGGACGTTTTTCTCAGCGGCTTATTTAACCGCGATCACCGAGATCTCAACGTTCACATTCAAAGGAAGTACGGCCACAGCAACAGTCTCACGTGCCGGAAAATCGCCCTTGAAAAAGGAACCGTACACCTCGTTAACATCCGCAAAAAGATCCATGCTCTTCAAAAAGATAGTGGTCTTCACCACATTCGAAAGGTCCATGCCGGCTTCACTCAAAATAGCACTCACGTTCTGCATCACTTTACGCGTTTCACTTTTTGTGTCGGTTAAGGTAAGCTCGCCTGTCTTCGCGTCTTTTGCAACTTGTCCGGATACAAACAACATGCTGCCGGGCGTGGCTAAGTTTGCATGACTATATGGCCCAATAGGAGAGGGCGCGTTGGCGGAGGTAATTACTTTTTTACTCATTGTATATTTTTTGATTAAGATATTC
>JANWKZ010000140.1 GCA_025451115.1 Bacteroidia bacterium
GATGAAAAGGAGAAAATGGGCTGGGCTACGAGCCAGAATGAGGTTTACCAGAATTTCAATCAGAACAAGCGATTAACAGTAAAGGAGATCTGGAGTGAAAAACTGCAACTGCAGGATTCCTTATGGAAACGTGAATGGAAAATTACCGACAGTAAACGTACCATTTGCGGGTATTTGTGCCGTAAGGCCATCTGGGAAGCCAATGACTCTACAAGGCTGTATGCCTGGTATTGCAATGAAATAGAGGTAGCAACCGGCCCCGAAAGTTTCACGGGTTTGCCGGGTGCTATATTGGGACTTGCCACAGAGGATGGAGGTGTGATCTATTTTGCAAAATCAGTACAGGTAGGTGCGCAAAGTATGGAGACCTTGCTTCTTAAGAAGAACAAAAGCAAGATCTACACTACATCAGAATTACGTGCGAAACTCGAAAAGGAGTATGGAAAAGAGAAATGGGGCAAGGAGATGATCCACGAAACCTTCGACCTCTGGTAATTTACATGAACTCGTAATCAATTCCCTTTATGGCCTGGGTTAGAAGTGTAGGGGCTGCATCTGTAGCAACGGCACGCCCCTCAATTTTCGGAGATACGGGTGAGAACTCGGCGAGGTAATCTATCAACACATCATGCAACATTACGTTCTGACGACAGGCATTGTGCACGTTGGGCATGCGGCATAACATATTATCCGGATCGCCATCGCGTTCGCAGGCAACCATGGTGTAAGTTTTTTCAAGATCTATAGGTTGATCCTTGATGCAAACTTCCTGGACGCGTTTTCCTTTTTCGTTTCCTATGGTAAACACCACGCTCATTCCGTTATAACGAACGAACCAGCCGCCAAATCTTTTACGCGGATCGGGAGAAAAAGCGTTTTCCAATTCTTTTTCCAGCCAATTCCAGATCTGCTTTCCTTTTACATCGGCCGTTTTCACTTCTGAATTCACAGGCAACATACTCCACAAATAATTGTGGGTAATATCCGCTAAGCCGGTCTTTGGATCGGGAACGAGTGGGGGACAGAACCTGAAACCATTCGAAACCGCGATATCGGTCTTGAATTTCCACATCACCGCGTCAGTGATCAGGTTGTCCATGGGAGTTTCAATGATATAATAGCGCTCAAGAGTAGTTTTGGTCTGGCCGATAACCTCGTTCAGTATCTTTTTGATCGGCCGCTTTACGCGCGTGATCATTTGTTTCACTTCTTCGTCTTCCGGGTATTTTTCGGGGTCTACATCCAAAAGCTGGTAGCTTTCGTCTTTGATCTTTCCATCCTCGATAACAATGTCTAACTTACTGATAAATGAACCGAAAGCCCCGGGTTCGGTTACCTTGGTGTATTTTGTTTCTATAGGTTTGCGAACGCGTTCGTGCGTATCGGCCCCCAAAATGTAATCTACGCCTTCAGAGCATTCCAAACGGGCCAAATGCACCTGCTGTGAAAGTCCCATGTGGGAAACAACGAATACAAGTGTGCAGCCTTTTTCTTCACGCAGGATCTTCACGTATTTAGCGAGGTCTTTTTCTGGTTTTGTAAAACGAATGCCTTTTGAGTAATCCGGTGATTGGCGAACGGGAGTGAGCGGATCGTTGTAACCGATGAATCCTACGCGAATTCCTCCCATATTGAAAATTTGGTAAGGTGGGAAAAGAAGGTCGTGCGTTAGATCATCACTATGAAACATGTTGGCGCAAACTTTTGCCGCTGTGTAGGAGTTCATGTCGTGGATCATCATTTGCTTTCCGTAGGCAACTTCCCAGTTGCCGGGAAGCACAAGATCGTAATTCAACATGTTGGCTACGGGAACTATGCCTCTTCCTTCTGTTAAAGAAGCCACACCGCTTCCCTGGAAGCAATCGCCTCCATCAATGAGTAAAGTATTTAAGGGGTTTTCCTTTTTGAGCTCCTCGATCATCGTTTTCAACGTCGCAAAACCTCCGCGCTTTTTGTACACGGGCTTTCCGTTCTCCCAAAAGAACTCATCGTGAATATCCAATTGTCCGTGCAGATCGGCTGTATGCAGAAAGGTAAAGCGTTGTGCTTTCCCCGAAGCGAGCGCGGGATTCTTAACGATCTCCTGTATCTTTCCTTCGTCCTGCAACCAATAAGTGATGGCCGGGCCAAGTCCCAATCCAACTGCGCCAACCCCAACATATTTCAGGAAATCGCGCCGGGTAGAATCATGAGCGCCCTTTTTCACCCCGGCGTTCTCCAGCGGTTCGTGACAATTACAATTGCAGTTGGGGTCTTTACAGGAGTGATCGCTCATAGCTTAGTGAGGTAATTTGTCTTTCATAATTCCGTAAACATAAGTTCCAAGCACGGCGCTGAGCAATACAACGGCTACAATAAGTAAACCGCTGCCTACGAGTGCGAATAAGGGACCCGGACAGGCGCCTGTCATAGCCCAGCCCAGACCGAACATAAAGCCCCCGATCACATTTCCTTTGCTGAATGTTTTGGGCGCGATCTTCACTTCTTCGCCGCTAAAGGTCTTTACTTTGAACTTTTTGATCAGCCAAACAGAAATGATCCCAACCACGATGGCGCAAATGATATTGCCATACATGTGGAACGACTGGAAACGGAACATCTCCTGTATCCTAAACCAGGAAATTACTTCGGCCTTCACTAAAATGATCCCGAAGCAAATGCCGATAAGTATGAATTTTAAATTTTTCATAGTATTTTTTTTAAAAAGGTAATTTCATGATATAAGGAAGTACGAACCAGGTCATAATTACTCCGCCGCCAAAGAAACAGCAGGTGGCTATCAAAGAAGGGAGTTGCAGGTTAGACATACCCATGATGGCGTGGCCCGATGTGCAGCCTCCCGCGTAGCGTGTGCCAAATCCAACGAAGAAACCGCCAACGATCAGCAGCAGGAATCCTTTTACGGTAAGCAGCGCTTTGAAACTGAATATCTCCTGGGGCACGAGGCCTGAATAATCTTTCACGCCCATTTCATTCATGCTGCTAATGGCCGCATCGGTAAGCTGAACAGGATTCGGATTCTGCCAGAAATAACCTGCCAGTAATCCGCCAATAGCCACTCCAAACACGAACATGAGATTCCACGATTCCGACTTCCAGTCGTACTTGAAGAACTCCGCTTTAGTAGGAATACATGCTGCGCAAATATGCCGTAAGTTGGATGAGACACCGAAAGCTTTGTTGCCGGTAAGCAAAAGCAGCGGTACCATCAGTCCGATCAGTGGGCCGGTAACGTACCAGGGCCAGGGTTGTGTTAGAATATTCATTATTTCTTGTTTGTTTTTATTCGTGTTAATTCGTGCAATTAGTGGCTGTTTTTCTTTTTTAATGCTGCTATGGGTTCAAATGGGCCATATTTATGTTGTTGTTCCGAAAAATTGTCGGCATAGGGGCCAAAAGGATGATCAACGGGTTTTCCGGAGATCTTTGGCCAGTCTTTGCTGAGATCTTTCGAAGGTCTTGGTTGCGAATTTACGAAAGCTGCCACATCCCAGGCTTCTTCGTCGGTTAATTGTGGGGCATCGAAAGTGGCTCCCTGTGGCATGTTTGACTTGGCATAGCCAGCGAAACGCGAGAGACGGTAAAGGCCGGCGCCGATGTTGTAGCTGTGTTCGCCCCACAAAGGAGGATATTGGTACGATACCCCATCCATGTTTAGTTTCCCTTCCCCGTTCTCCATGTGGCAGGACTTGCATTTCTGCATGTAAATGTTCTTCCCGTTCTCAGGATCCGCGGCGCGTTTGAGGTAGGCGAGCTCAGTGATCCCGGCCCCTTTTGGTTTTTCTTTTTTCGGTACATCCCTGCCCAGCCATTCTATCCACGCTTTGATGGCCTGCATTTCGCGACCCGCTGTGTCAAGTCCTTGTCCGTTAAGACTACGCTCAAAGCAATCGTTCACGCGTTTGTAGATATTCTCGCTGGTGCCGGAGCGTTCACGGAACTTCGGATAAGTCGCCGCCACAGCCCCGTAATTATTTCCGAAAGCAACTGTACCTGCGTCGAGATGACAGTTCTGGCAATTCATTCCGTTTGAAAGGTGCGCCACGCTGCCTTTGGGCCCGAGATATTTTGACGTGTTGGCGATGAGTTCCCTCCCGTATTTTATCAATTCGCCTTTTTCGCCGGCTGGAATTGAAGAAAGATCGGGGGCCGACCACATGGAAAGTCTTTCTTCCTGTTTTTTGGCTTCTTCCCTTTTTTGCTTGTTGAATTCAGTCACTTTTTCACTCGCTTCACGGTCTTTGGAAGGATTCGGGGTATCTGTTCTAAGGAAATCGGGAACGCCGCTAACTAAAAAGTAGATGCAGACGGCCAGGGCTACTGAAAGTACAGCTACCAGGGAGGTAAGACGCGAAACAATGCTTGCGTAATCTTTTTGCTCCTCGTTCTCATGCATACCTCACAAATCTACTATAAGAAGGGGTATTTTTAATTAAATTGTTATTCACTTTTAGGCTTTACCCTACGAATTACGAATAAACAGTCTAACGAATATACGAATGGCTTGTATTTATTAAGTAACAGGCCATAGCACCTACAGATTCGTATATTCGTAAATAATTCGTAATTGGTATCGGCTGAAATTGTATTTTTGCTTGGAGTATGTACAAAGTCTTCATCAAACCTTTTCTTTTCCTGTTCAATCCTGAAAAGGCACATCATTTAACCTTCTCCCTGCTAAAATTCTTTTTGGGAGCGGGTTTTATGAAAAAGATCGCTTCTTCTATCCTTGTTGTAGATTCACCTAAACTGGAACGGACCGTGGCCGGAATTAAATTTCCGAATCCTGTTGGGCTTGGGGCGGGGTTGGACAAAGACGCTAAAGTAACGGATGAGCTCGCCTGCCTTGGTTTCGGTTTCATTGAGATCGGGACTGTGACTCCTGTGGGGCAGCCCGGCAACGAAAAGCCAAGGGCTTTTCGTTTACCTAAGGATGCCGCACTGATAAATCGTATGGGCTTTAATAATGAGGGAGCAAAAGCGGCGGCCGAGCGTTTGCGAAAAAGAAAGAACCACAAAGTAATTATAGGCGGAAATATAGGCAAGAACAAGGTAACGCCGAATGAGAATGCGGTGAATGATTACGTGATCTGCTTCAACGAACTTTTTGACGTGGTAGATTATTTTGTGGTGAATGTGAGCTCGCCTAATACACCCAATCTTCGCGAATTGCAGGATAAGGAACCGCTACAGAATCTCCTGCAAACTTTGCAGAACGAGAATAAGAAAAGACCTTCTCAAAAACCTATTTTTCTGAAAATTGCCCCGGATCTGAACAACGATCAGCTGAACGATATTGTGAGTATAGTGACAGCAACCAATATAGCCGGGGTTGTAGCCACCAATACCACAATTGCCCGCGAACCTCTAACTACCAACGCTGAAGAGGTAAAGCAAATGGGAATGGGCGGACTCAGTGGAAAGCCGCTTGCGAAAAGAAGCACGGAAGTTATTCGTTACCTGAGACAACATCTCGATAAAAAATTTGCGATCATGGGAGTGGGAGGGATCCACTCGGCGGAGGATGCAATGGAGAAGATAGAGGCCGGCGCCGATCTTGTTCAATTGTATACAGGATTCATTTATGAAGGTCCGGGACTGATCAAAGCGATCAATAAAAAACTGCTGGGGATCTGAGAAATGCGGAGTGCTGCTTACAGGTGCTGCGTGATCCAGTGATGAGCTTCTTTCTCGTCCGAGCACATTTTTACAGGGAAGGGCAAGGGTTTTACGCCCATATACAAATGAGCCAGCATCCTTGATAAGGGATTTTTAATTATAAAGGCAATCGCTTTAAATATTGTAGGCAATTGTTTCGTGCTGTATTCGCGGGTCTCCTTGGAAGAAGGGGATGCGTTTGTAACATCTATAATGGCGCAAACCAACTTTCCATTCATATTCTTTTTGAAAGCTTCGGTCTCTTTTATAAGTGTTTCCATGCCGGGTTGAGGGGCCTTTTTGGAGACAACATAAAGCAAGTCTCCTTCAAACCAGTACTTACTGGTTGTCGTTTCCACAACTTTTGTATGATCAGGTGCTTTCATGTAACAACTGTTGGTGCAACAAATGTAGTATAAATACCCGAAAATACCTAGTTTTAACGACTGTGAATAGGGAGGAGTTGTTTGAGTACATAGCGAAGGCCAGCGATCCTAAAAAGGACCATGCCAAAATACTGTCC
>JANWKZ010000141.1 GCA_025451115.1 Bacteroidia bacterium
AGGCCTACGGGTGGAGGAGGACAATAAAAAAATGCTCATCAAAAAAAGATCCCAACCGTGAGGTTGGGATCTTTTTTTTTAGTTTGATTTGTTCTTTAGTTTCTCAAATTCCTTTTCAACATCTGCAACGCGGTCATGCGTTACATAAGCGCTCACGAAATGAAAGGCAATGCCGATGCCCCATCCAAGCATGGAGAATAAAGGCCAGGGAATACCCTCTCTTTCTCCATTCCTGAAGGCTGTAAAATACCATACAGCCCAGAAGAAGCAACTCATGATAAGGTAAGTAGCTAAGTGACGACGGAACGATACGCGTTTTTTAGCGATCTTCCAGAGCATTTTTTCTTTTTCGGTTAGATTTTCCATTTTTTGTTATTTGTTTTTTATAATGATTCATCTTTGATGTAATCATTTAGGTTTGATGTATTGTTGAAGATTTTGAACATACGTATCAAAAGCCTGTATGCCGGCCTTGGTGATGCGACAGGTAGTTTGCGGGTAATTATCCTTGAACGATTTCTCGATCTCGATATAGCCCGCGTCCTTCAGCTTTTGCAATTGCACGCTTAAGTTCCCGGCTGTGGCATTGGTTTGCCCCCTGATATGTGTGAACTCAGCTTCTTTCACACTGATGAGGAGCGAGACCACCGCCAGCCTTAACTGCGAGTGCAGGATGGGATCAAGATCATTAAGCGGCATGAGCGAGCTGTTTTTTGAATTTTACCTGCATCCAGTGACCGGGAATGATGTAAGATACAAGTACCGACAAAGCCAACAGGAGGATCTGTGTTTCAAACGTAACGAAGAAAGCGCAAACGCTGATCGCATAGCTAAGGGCACCGCAAACGATGAGTGGAACGAAGCGAATGATACCACCGGTAATGAAGGTCGCGGTTGCGTAAAGCATAATAAGAATAGGGTAGCAGTTAAGCTGTAATTTGAATCCCATTCCCAATGTAATAAGCATGCAGAAACCGAAAGCAAGCCATACAAACATCATATAGTCGTCTATATAAGATCGTACTTTTTCTTTCTTCTTCTGGCGTATCGACCAGATCATGGTGAAGATGCCACCTAAGGGCATGGTGTACCAGGCGTACCAGGCATTATCAAAGCCGTTAGTTGTAAGATAGTAGAAAGCAGAGGCCGATAAGAATACCAGCCAGCCCCAGAAAATAAAGAGGAATCCGTTCTCGGATAAATTGTTTTGCGCCCTGCGTATCATACCCTGTATGATCTGCAGGCTTTCTTCGGGATTTAAGTTTTGTTCTTGCATTTTTAGTTATAAATATGTCACAAATATAGAGTAGTTTATAATATAAACCAAATGAAAGAATTAAAACGTCTATAACTACATGAAAATCAATAAATTTATTTGAAACGGAGGGTTTTGGTAGGGGTGATCTTACTTATCACCAGCACCGGCAACATCATCATCACCAGGTAAGCCGCTACCGTAAGCAGGTTAATGGCCAACAGGTCTAAAGGCTGCACTTCTATGGGCACATGGCTTACATAATAGGTTTCCGGGTTCAGGGAGATCAACTTGAACCCTTTCTGTAAAAAAGCAAGCAGCAAGCCCAGGCCATTGCCGATCAAAAGCCCAATGCCCAATAAGCGTATCGACTGGTAAAGAAATACTTTTTGCACGAGCCCGTTGCTCGCGCCTAATGCTTTTAGCACTCCTATGGTATTGCTTCGCTCAAGGATCAGGATAAGCAGCGCAGAGATCATATTGATAACTGCCACAGATATCATCAACACAATAATGATGGCCGCGTTACTGTTCAGCAGGTCGAGCCACGAGAAAAGAGTAGGGTAGATGCCCTGTATAGAACGTGCCTCCATGCCTTGTCCCACTTCTTCATTCACCCATTCTGTCAGCTCGTCCAGTTTTCCAAAATCTTTCAGTTCTATCTCAAATCCGCCGGCTTCATTCTCCTTCCAGTAATTGAGCGCCTGTATCTGTTTCAGGTGAGCATAATCAATGTTATTATCCACATCTCTGAAAACGGTCTGGTAAATGCCGCAAACCTCGAATTTCCTGACGCGCTGCTCGTACCCGCTGTTCAACGTGCTGTCAAATCCCCGTTTCTTACCTACAAAATAGGTAAGCAATTTATCACCTGTTTTAAGACTTAACTTAGATGCAATTGTCTTAGAGACCAATATCTGCGAAGAGTTGCTATCAGAATACGCGGGCAGCTTTCCTTCCAGCAGATACTGCGAAATAAAATCCCATTTATAGTTCTTGTCGACACCTTTCAGCAGGATACCTTCATTCTCGTAGGCAGTTTTGATGATGGCGTTCTTGGTGGCAAAGGGCTGTATATGTACAATATCGGGATTCCCGCCCAGAACAGTAAGAAAAGGCGCTTTTACGTCAATAGGCTCCTGCTCGAATGAGTTGTTGTTGGTATAGGCATTTACAATGATATGCCCCGCGAAACCTGTGGCTCGTTCTTTGATCTCATTCTTGAAGCCAGTTACAATGCATATCGTTAAGATCATCACTGTCATGCCTATAGCAATGCTCCCGGTGGCAATTTTTACAACAGGGGCCGAAATTACCCGGTTCTGTTGTTTTGTTCCCCACAGTTTGCGGGCTATATGGCTAAAAAGGGACAATTAAATTTCGGTATTAAGTAAAGACAAATATATTTGTAAATTGTTTATGAGGCTCCTTTTTACCATAATAACTATTGTTTGTTTTTCAGCGGTAAAAGCCCAGCCTTATCCCGATAGCCGGGTTTTGACCGAACGCGATCTTAAAACAGGGGCTTCCCAAACTTCCAAATACCTTCCTTTGCTTAAGGACAAGCGCGTGGCGGTTATAGCCAACTCAAGTTCTACACTTCTTGGAGTTCACTTAGTAGATACTTTATTGGCCTTGAAAGTGAACGTGAAAAAGATATTTTGTCCCGAACACGGTTTTCGTGGCAACGCCGATGCCGGGGAGAAAGTGAAAACAGAAAAGGACCCTAAAACAGGCTTACCTATCATCTCGCTTTTTGGAAAGCATTTCAAGCCCCTTCCCGAAGAACTTGCCGATGTAGATGTGTTGGTGTACGACCTGCAGGATGTAGGCGTTCGCTTCTATACTTACATTTCTACTATGACCTATTGCATGGAAGCTGCCGCCGAGAACGGAAAGCAGTTCATGATATTAGACCGCCCAAACCCGAATGGATATTATGTGGATGGTCCTGTGCTTGAACCCGGTTTCAAATCTTTCCTTGGCTTGCATCCGGTACCCATTGTTTACGGAATGACCTGCGGCGAGTACGCGCAAATGATCAATAACGAAGGCTGGCTTGAAAAAGGGGTAAAATGCAGTTTGAAAGTGGTGACCCTTCAGGGATATACGCATATCGACATGTATCAATTGCCTTCACGACCTTCGCCTAATTTACCAAACATGCGTTCCATTTATCTCTATCCATCCTTAGGATTGTTTGAAGGAACCATTGTAAGTGTAGGAAGAGGAACAGATAGCCCTTTCCAGGCTATTGGTCACCCCGACATGAAAGCTCCTTATAGTTTTGTGCCACGTCCTATGGAAGGCGCTAAAAATCCCAAATACCTTGGTAAAAGCTGTTTCGGGCATTACCTGGGCGATTTTGCGGATAGTTATATCAAGGATTCGAGGCAGATCTATTTGCTTTGGATCACCGGTATGTATAAGCAATTGAAGAACCAAAACTTTTTTGATGAGAACTTCAATTATCACGCGGGCAATTCAGCCCTGCAGCAACAGATAAAGGCCGGATTGAGTGAAGACAAGATCTCGCAAAGCTGGGTGCCGGATATTATCAAGTTCAAAAAGATCCGTAAGAAATATCTGCTTTATAAGGATTTCGAACCCTAGGGATACGAATTACGAATAGAACAGCCCGAATATACGAATCGAAAGGTGTTAATTAATTTGTAACGGTATTGAAGCCTATAGCTGATTCGTATATTCGTACAGATTGGTAATTCGTATCTCAGAACTGCATGTAGATAAAGCGTTCTCCGCTTTCAAATACTCCCCACGCCAAAATTAAGACCATCAACGCGAACCAGGCCGCGAAATTTATTTTGTTCTGAAAGAAGATTCCTACGATCCTTTTTTCGAATAACAGGAACAGTCCCGATAAACCTAAACTTATTGTTAAATTAAAATAATTGTGCTGCGTACCACCGGAAGCCAGCGGGGCGAAGAATTCACTTAACCAGTTTGTAGGAATGAAATTAGAGAAGTCGAATAATCTTTGAGTGATGTGCGCATACGCTGAGGTTTCAGGACAGCGGAAATAGATCAGTGCAATAGAAAAGATAAGAAAAATGAAAAGACCGTAGGCAGCACTTTTTTTGATCTTGAACACGGCTTCTACAAAATAAAAGAAGGCGAAGATCCCCGCGCTGAGGTAAAAACCACTTTTAATTCCGTTGAAAAAAGCCATCGAGACAAAAACAGCAAACGAACAGAAAAGCGCTATAAATATTTTATTAGTTTGTTTACGGCTGAAGAAAAGATAAACCGGGTTAAAAACATATTGCCAAAGCCAATTCGTCAAACTGCTGTGCCAGCTTTTCCAGAAGTCGCCCCAGTTCCTTTGGCGGAACGGGAAATTGAAATTCTCCGGAAGATCTATTCCCCATAGAGTGGAAACTCCAATGGCAATATCACTGTAACCCGAAAAATCAAAATACAATTGGAGACTATATAAAAGCGCGCCAATTAAAAATGTGAGTCCCGGGTAAGCATCATTGAAATCGAATACCGAATGCACGCTTACAGCAATGCTTTCGGCCAGCACTAGTTTTTTGAAAAGACCCAGCAAAATGCGGTTAAGCCCCAGGCAGGAATCATTCTCTTCGCGAATGAGCTCTAGTTGTTTTTCGAGAGCAGGCAGCGAGGCAACCGGACCACTGAAGAACTTTGGAAAATATAATACAGTGGTAAGAAAAGCAGAGAGCCCGGGCGGCTTATCTTCTTGTTGGAAATAAATTTTGAAACCAAAGTCGAGATACTGTAGAGCAAGAAAACTCATGCCGAGAAGAGCCGGCAGTTTCTGTGTTGAAAATTCCTTATATACGTTTTCGTAATAATGAAAGCCAAACAGAACAAGTAGATTGAAAATAACAAAAGAAGTGAGTACAGCTTTTTTATTGCAATTACGTAGCAGGGGAAAGTTAATGAACGCCACCGCCAGGCAAAAGAGGAGGGAGAGCGGACTGATCAGGGCAATGCTGCCTGCACTTAGGAGAACGATCACCGGTGTGCGCGATCCTACAAGGAAGCGCGAAACAAGGCCGGCGAGGCCAAATGCCAGTAGATACCACAGCAACATTCTCAAAAATAGCTAAAAATGGCCATAAAGACCAATTTTACACGCGTCTCCTGATCAGGGTTCAACGGGTTTAAATCCTTTCTCAATAAGGAGTCCGTTCCAATCTGTAAGCAGTTTTCCTTTCATAACACGGGGGAATTTTGTTTGAGCGGATACGTTTCCTTTCCTGTGAAGGAATTCGAAGAAGAGTTCGGAAGGAATACTTTCCACGATCACATCTTTTAAGGCAGAAGTACGTTCCACGCGGTAATCATCATTCAATACCTGCAGGTGCGCATCTATCTTTTCTCTCAGAAGTTTTGTATCTATAGGCACATCACATCCAACATACCATTTATGAGCAAACAGGCCTTCGTGTTTTATGCCGCACACACAGAATTCACCGGGCACCAGTTTCATCTCATCGCAGGCCAGACGGAACGCTTTGTTCATATTGTCGACACTCAGGTGTTCCCCGCAAAGACTTAAAAAGTGTTTGGTACGACCGGAGATGATGATCTCGGCCTTTTCTACCGAGGTGAACTTAACTACGTCGCCAATAAGGTATCTCCAGGCTCCGGAGCAGCTGCTCAATAATAAAGCGTATTCTTTTCCTTCTTCCACCTGGTTCAGCGTAAGGGTTTGTGGATTAGGTAGCATATTACCTTCCGCATCGAAATTCGCGTCGGTGAACGGAATGAATTCGAAGAACAAACCATTATCACACATCAATTGCATGGCGCCTTCTTTGTTGAGTGGATTCTGATAAGCGATGAAACCCTCAGAAGCAAGATAAGTATCTGTAATAATGAGTGGGAAAGCGGTCAGTTTTTCAAATGTGCTTAGGTAAGGACCTATTGCCACGCCACCGCTTACGTAGCAGCGGAGGTTAGGCCAGATATCATGAATGGTCTTAACGTTGTAATGCTTGATTATTTTTTCGAAAAGGATCTGTATCCATGCAGGAACACCACAAATGATACCGATGTTCCAGTCTTTGGCGGCCAGCGTGATCTCTTCGAGCTTATCGCTCCAGCGACGGTGCTTTAATATTTTGCGCCCCGGCTTAATGAAGAACTGGAACCAGAACGGCGCAGTGCCGGTAGTGATACCGCTCAGGTCGCCTTCGTAATAGGTTCCGTGATGGTTCAAGTGCGTGGAGCCGCCCAGCATTAAAATTCCGGTCTGGAAATGTTCTTCCGGCAAATTCAAATGCGCCATGCCCAGCAATTGTCTCGCCGTTACTTTTTGTATGGCTTTGATCATATCCTTGCTCACAGGGATATGTTTACTCGATGCTTCAGATGTTCCGGAACTCAATGCGAAATACTTCGCTTCGCCGGGCCAGGTAACAAAGGGCTCGCCGTTCAAAGCGCGATACCACCAGTTCTTGAACATGCTGTTGTAATCGTGCACCGGAACCGTTTGAGTAAAATCTTTCACCGGGTTGGGCTTTAACAGCATTTCACTGAATTTGTAATGCTCGCCAAACGCTGTGAATTGTGCCTTCTTCATTAATTTGCGCAATTCCTTTACCTGTTGCTTATAAGGGCCATTACGCTCCCTGCTTTTAGGCAGTTTTTCGCCAATCTCTATCGTCTTCTTGATAACTCTTCCAAGTAGTGCCATACGGGGCCAAAAATAGGAGAAATGCAGTGAAAATCACTACAGTGTTAAAAAGTTTTGACTTGAAAATTTACTTTAAGGTGCTGAATTCCAGCGCCTTTTTAAGGAAGTAATCAGCCAGTGGAGTAGAGAGTGGGTTGCTCTTATCCAGCCGCTCAGGATGCCATTGAACGCCCAGCATAAAGGGTTTGCTTTGGTCTTTCAATTCGTATCCTTCCACAACGCCGTCGTCGGCTTTGGCAGAGATAACCAGGTTGCCCGCGATCTTGTCCACGCACTGGTGATGCGCGCTGTTCACATTTCCTTCTTTCACGCCGCAGATCTTATACAGCAAACTTCCTTTCTGCAAAACAACATGGTGGTATGCCATGGTGTCGTTTCGGTGACTCACCTTTTTACCGATATCTGTTGGAATATCTGTATACAGAGAACCTCCGTTAGCTACGTTCAGAATTTGCTCGCCGCGACAAATACCAAGTACGGGCATTTTCTTGTTCACAGCGCCGCGAATAAGTTTTAATTCTAATGAATCACGTCTTACATCAAAGTCCTCACATTTCTTTGCTTCTTTTCCTTTGCCGTATATAGCCGGTACCACATCGTTTCCACCTGTCAGTAACAAACCACTGCATTTAGAAAGTAAAATATCTATCGAATCAAAAGGAACTGTATAAAAATTGATGTATTGCACATCGGGGTTCGAGCGCTGCAGCCATTTTACATAATGACTTTCGGGCGCCGTTTTTGAAATAGCGATCGTGACCTTTTTTTCCTGCGCGAGGAAAGTATAAGGAGACAGTATAAGAAGTAAGAATGGGATGAGTTTGTTTAATGTCTTCATATTATTTTACAATTATAATTTTTTCGGAAAACGTTTTCCCTGCACTTTCCACCTGAATAAAGTAAATGCCGCTCTCAAACTCTTTAGTGTCGATCCTTTTTGAGTCGCCGATGATATTTGTTTTTAGGATATTTCTTCCACTAATGTCAAACAGGCTGACAGTAGCAGATATCTCTTTTTGGAAATTGATGGTAAACTCGTCTTTGGCCGGATTTGGAAAGACAGAAAAGACCGAAGTGTAATTTGTTTCATTTACCGAAGTTGTGAGATCGAGCGGCAAGGTGATATAAGAGAAATTAGTGCTGTTCAAGTGAACTGTATTGGTTGCGGTAACGGGGTTGACAAGTGAATCAGGACTAAAACCGGGGTACATAGCCTTTCCTGTGTTCATGTTACGATTATACTGAGGATAATTAGAAGAGGAGATATCCACGCGTATTTTATGTCCGGCAAGGAAAGTAAGTGAAGTAGCGGGAATATCAATATTGACAGCATAAACTGTTCCCGGAACCATGGCAGCTGTGTCGCTGACATTGAATCCATTTCGGTAACGCATGCGCAGCACCCCGGTTTGCACCAGTATTGATTTTCCATTAGGATACACATCACAAATGCGCACATCAAAATCAGTATCTGTTTTGTCGGAGCTCACTTTCAAATGTACCTGGGCTTTTCCCTTCATCACCACATTTTGAGTAAGTGTAGCCGTTGAGAAGACCAAAATGTCATTTCTTGTCTCCACCAAAGTATCTTGCCGCCATGGACCTTGCTCCAGATCGGGGCGCAAAGTAGCGCCGCCAAGAGTAGGAGAGGGATTGAGAGGATCGTATTGGTAGGAAAGTAAATTTCCGGGTGTTGACGGAGCGGTGTTATCCAGTATGCCGTTATCATGCATATAATAATTCACATTCGCGAGTCCTGTGGGTGGCCAGGTAGGTGAACTTTGTTTTGTATTTTCTCCCATCTGGTAATAGCTTACGTAAGGTGTAGAGTTCCATCCGTTACTGATATTACGCATGTGATAGTCGAAGAATTGCAGGGCCATCGTATCGTTCCAGTTCGCTACTGCAGGATAACTGAGTTGTCCTTGTTGTGCAGAACCTACGTACGCTGTTCCGCTACCACCATGACACCAGGGACCCATTAATAACCTGTGCTGGTTGCGAACAGCTATGGGGGATTGAGCCCTGATAGCATTGAAAAAAGTGATCATTTGATCCGGACCATGATCGTACCAGCCGCCGATCATCAAGGCCGGAACAGGAATGCTATCAGGATACCAGTTTGGATTTTCAAAGAAGAAGGTCCAAACCGCGTTGTGTACAGGATACGTTTCTATAGTAGGAGAGAATCCGTAACCTAAGACGTCGAGTTGCTGGATGTATTCTGTTTTTAAGCAACCTCCGGGATAATAATCGTTGTAATACATTTGGGGAGCCGCAACCAGTGGGCAAATACAGGTTAAGTTGGGTGGATATTCTTTCGCTGTTTCAAACTGCACAACTCCAAGCGCTGAAGGCCCCCAGCCACCTACTTTTCCATCACTCCACGATTGAGCCGCTATCCATTGCACTACGTCCTTCCCGTCTTTGCCATGACCCGGCATTCCCGAATAAGCGGCGCCGGCATTGGTATAAGAACCCCGCCAGTCCATGATCACAAAATTGTAATTGCTGCTATTGATGTTGAAACCTATCCCAAGCGGTAAACCAATGATGGGATACCAGAATTTGCCGTACGGAGTTTGAATTAGAATGGTGGGACACTGCGAGCAGCCGGAAGGCCGATAAACGTCCACTTTTAAATATTTACCATCGCTTGCAAGCAGGGAATCTTTTATCGGCGTAAGCGCCTGGGATCTTAACAGACATGGGAGTAAGACTAAAAAGAATAGGAGTTTCTTCATGCGTTTAAAATTAAAGCAAGATAATGAAATTTTGATACTTAGACGTGTATCAACCCAATAGGTTTAAATAAGGAGGGAGTGAAATTAAGCCGTAAGGCTCATCTTAACTTTTTCCTTCAGCAACGCGATCTCAAGTACTTCGCTCATGTGGGTCACGTAGTTAATATGAAGACCTTTCAGGTACTCCTGCTTAATGTCTTCCACATCTTTGCGGTTCTCTTCGCAGAGAATGATGTCTTTGATGCCGGCACGTTTGGCCGCAAGTAGTTTCTCCTGTACGCCACCGATCGCTAAAACACGACCACGCAGCGTGATCTCGCCGGTCATGGCAATACCTCTTTTCACTTGTCGTTTGGTGAGCGCCGAAGCAAGTGAAGTTAGCATGGCAATACCTGCGCTGGGTCCATCCTTAGGTGTAGCGCCTTCGGGCACGTGTACGTGAATGTTCTTATTGCTGAAAGTCTCGCTGGTGGCGTCAATTAGTGTGGGATGTGCCTTAAGGTATTCCAAAGCAATGACGGCACTTTCTTTCATTACTTCACCTAAATTCCCCGTAAGCGTAAGTTTTTGTTCCTTGCCTTCCGAAATGCTTGATTCAATGAAAAGAATATCACCGCCTTGTTGGGTCCATGCCAGTCCGGTTACAACACCGGGCACGTCGTTACCCTGGTATTTGTCCTTACTGTGTGCCGGGCCTAATATTTTGGTGAGGTTCTCTTCGTTCACCTTCGTGATGTTCTTTTTATTACCGGCTACCTCTCTTGCAATGTGCCTTGCAATTTTACTGATCTTCTTTTCAAGGCCGCGTACACCGCTCTCGCGGGTATAATCTTCGATCACTTTCTCAATAACCTTGTCGCTTACTTTCAGTTGACTTTTCGTTAAGCCGGAGTCCTCCTGCACTTTAGGCAACAGATGTTTTTGCGCGATGGCGATCTTATCTTCTGTGGTGTAACCATTGATCTCGATGATCTCCATACGGTCGCGTAAAGCGGGTTGGATGGAACTTAAAGAGTTCGCGGTAGCAATGAAAAGTACTTTACTCAGATCGTAATCGAGCTCCAGAAAATTATCATAGAAAGTTGAGTTCTGTTCGGGGTCTAAAACCTCCAGCAGGGCAGAGGAGGGGTCGCCATGATGGTCAGCCCCCACCTTATCGATCTCATCCAATACAAAAACAGGATTGGAAGATTGAACCTTCTTTAAATTCTGCATGATGCGGCCGGGCATTGCGCCAATGTAGGTTTTGCGGTGACCGCGGATCTCGCTCTCGTCCTTTAAACCGCCTAAGCTCATGCGGATGTATTTTCTTCCTAAAGCTTTGGCAATGCTTTTTCCTAAAGAGGTTTTACCTACGCCGGGAGGGCCATATAAACAAAGTATGGGTGATTTTAAATTTCCTTTCAGTTTCAGAACCGCCAGGTGCTCAAGAATGCGCTCTTTTACTTTATCCAGACCATGATGATCTTCGTTCAACGTTTTTTCGGCGTTCTTAAGGTTAAAATTGTCAGTTGTATATTCTCCCCATGGAAGATCAAGCAGTAGTTCTAGATAATTTGTTTGAATGGAGTACTCAGCGGCGTTAGGGTTCATGCGTTGAAGCTTGCTGATCTGTTTTTCGAAAACCTCGGCAACCTCCTTGCTCCATTTCTTTTTGGCAGCACGCTCTTTAAAATCCCTTAACTCTTGTTCATTGGTGTTTTCGCCCAGCTCATCCTGGATGGTCTTCATTTGCTGGTGCAGAAAATATTCGCGCTGCTGTTTATCAAGATCCACACGTACTTTGCTTTGTATCTCGTTCTTTAATTGCAGCATCTGCAATTCCTGCGTTAAGTGCGTTAACACCATGGTGGCACGCTCGCGCAGGTCGGGCAACTCCAGCATCTTTTGTTTCTCGGCCGTAGGAACGTTGGAGTTAGAAGAAATGAAGTTAACGAGAAACGAAGCACTCTCAATATTATTAATGGCAAAAGAAGCTTCCGTTGGAATTTGCGGCGACTGCTTGATGATCTGTACCGCGAGGTCTTTCAGTGAACCCACGAGCGCGGAGAACTCCTGGTCGGCTTTCAGCGGTTTTACTTCCGAAAAGCCCTCGACCTTAGCGCGCATGTAGGGCTCGGTCTGTACAAATTCTTTCAGCTTAAAACGTTTTTTACCCTGGATGATCACGGTAGTGCTTCCATCCGGCATACGCAGTTGCTTGATGATATGCGCGATGGTGCCTACCTGGTGCAGGTCTGAGGGAACGGGATCCTCTACGAGGTCGTTCTTTTGCGAAACAACACCAATGGTCTTATCACCTTTGTAGGCGTCGCGTATCAGTTGAATGGATTTATCGCGGCCTACAGTGATCGGTATCACTACGCCGGGAAAAAGTACAGTATTGCGCAAAGGAAGTATCGGTAAACTCTCGGGAATCTTTTCGTTGTTCATCAGTTCTTCATCTTCCTGTGTTAGCAGGGGAATGAATTCCGAATCTTCGTCGATCACGTTACTAAGCTTAAGCTCTATATCTCTAAAGGAATTGCTCATAAATTTGTTCTCCGGCTGATGCTATTCAATAATTATGCCCCTGCCTGTTTGGGACAAATTGTCTGCTATTGCTGTATCTTGGAGTAGGTATTCTGGTTGGCAGGATCTATAAGATTCAGTGTTTCAATGAGTTTGGTTTTTTCCTCATTGGTGGCCTCCTTAAAGATATCTACAATTTCCTGCTTCTTGGCCACAAAGAAAACCTGCATATTAAAGGAGGCCGGCCTGTTTTGATGGACTTCTTTCAGGGCATTGATGGCGGTGAGTATAGTGGCGCGCCCGTCATCCACCCGGTCATACATTTGGTCCAATCCTTTACGATGATAATCATACATAGTTTGACGGATCGGCTGGAAAAGCGGGTTGAGGATATTATCCACCAGCCAGTAACGGTTACGTGTTCCATCGCCCGATCGCCATCCTGTTTCTGAAGTTGATTGCGCGGCATTCACGATCAACTGAGCTGTTTTCCAATGATCGCTTCCTCCCAGGGGAGAAAAACTATCGTAGTCAATAGCTAAGATCACGTAAGCGTAATAAGCCAATACGGATGTAATATTGCTTGTAAAATTCTGCACAGTGAAATCAAAAGGCTGGTTCTCTACATACACAAAAGTGAAATCCTTGTCGTCGTAATTGAAAACAGTACTGTTGTAACCGCTTTTAAAAACGGGTCGGCGGCTTTGGACCGAAATGCTTGCCTGGTATTGATCACTTCCTAGTTTCTGGCTCACGGTAATAAGGAAAGAACACACAACGCGCTCGTTCTGTGCAAAGTTATCGTTTGTCCAGCGGCGGTTGTTCAGAAATTCGATGACCTGCCTTTTCATATTGCCGAAAATACGGGTCACGTCTGTTCCCTGGATCTGAGAGGTATTGATCTCCACCTGTGCGTCGAGTTCCTGCGCATGTGCGGTTTGAATTACGAAACAGGCGATCAGCGCTGCAAAAATGTGTTTGAACTTCTTCATTTCTTCAGATAGCTAAGGGTAAAGTTAAGAATATCTTTGGCAACGGCCTCTTTGCTTTTCAGGGGGTAATTGAAAACTTTCCCCTTTTTATCAATGATGGTTACCTTATTTGTATCGGTTGCAAAACCCGCGCCTTCATCCTGCAAAGAGTTTGCAACAATGAAGTCGAGGTTCTTGTTCTTTATCTTTTGTTTGGCGTACTCGATCACATTTTCACTCTCTAAGGCAAAACCGATGAGGCATTGCTTTTTCTTTTGTTTGCCCAGTGTTGCAAGAATATCGGGCGTAGGCTCCAGTTTTATTTTCAGGTTGTCTTTGGTCTTCTTGATCTTTTTCGGACTGTAGTCGGCGGCCTTGTAATCAGCGACGGCTGCTGCCAGTATTGCAATATCGCTGTGCTTGAAAAGCGAGGTACAATGCTCGAACATTTCGTTCGCACTTTCCACCCTTACACAATTGACGTTCTTTTCGGGAGAAAGTTTGGAAGGGCCCAGTACCAGTGTAACCTCGGCGCCCTGTTTTGCAAATTCATTCGCAATAGCAATGCCCATTTTCCCACTGCTGCGGTTGCCGATGAAACGCACCGGGTCTATCTCTTCGTAAGTTGGACCTGCTGTAATAAGTACTTTCTTACCTGTTAATTTTCCTGCGCTCTTTAATTGTTTTTCTAATATTGCCAGGATGGTTTCGGGCTCCGCCATTCTGCCGTCGCCTTCCAGTCCACTCGCAAGCTCGCCTTTTTCAGTAGGAATAATGACGTTTTTATACGAAGCGATCTTTTTCAAATTTGCCTGCGTACTGGCGTGCTTCAGCATATCCACATCCATTGCCGGGGCTACGTATACTTTGCAGCGGGCCGACAAATAAGTTGCCATCAATAAATTATCGCAAAGTCCGTAAGCCATTTTGGCCAGCGTGTTGGCTGTGCAGGGCGCGATCACAAACGCGTCTGCCCATAAACCTAAATGCACATGGTTGTTCCAGGTCTTGTCCTCGGCAAAGAATTCGGTCTCTACTTTATTTTTGGAAAGTACCGATAAAGCTTGTTGGGTTACAAAGGCGGCCGCGTCGGGCGTCATGATCACTTTCACTTCGGCCCCCTGTTTTACCAATAGACGAACGAGTGTAGCGCATTTGTACGCGGCTATTCCGCCGGTAACGCCTAAGAGTATTTTTTTGCCTTGTAACATCTTGCCAGGATTGGTCCCGCTGATCTTTGGTCGCTTCTTTATTGATTAGTGGTCATTCGTGTAATTCGTGGCTATAAAAACAAAAGGCAGTTCGCTTTTTGCTGACTGCCCTTTTAAACGTTTTGCATGAGTGATTATTGCACCCCTTCTTCTTTGGAAGGATTGCGGTAATAAACTTTATCATCTAAAAATTCCTGAACCGCGATCAAGGTAGGCTTAGGAAGTTTTTCGTAGAATTTTGAAATTTCAATTTGCTCGCGGTTCTCAAAGATCTCTTCGAGGTTATCAGAATGTGATCCGAACTCATCCAGTTTCTCGTGCAATTCTTCACGCATTTGTAAAGAGATCTGGTTGGCACGACGAGCCATGATAGACACCGCTTCGTAAATATTGCCTGTCTTATCGTCAAACTGGCGGATATCGCGGGTAACGGTAGTGAGGTCGGCTTTTACAGTTTTAAAATCCATTTTCTATTGATTAACAGGTTGGTTTTTGTATTTCTGGCACTCCAGGTATACCCCCTCGGCCTCTTTTAAATAAGAACTTTGGGGGTGCAAATCTACGAATTTTAAGTAATTTTCCATAGCTTTTTCTATCCTTTCGGGCTTTTTGCTTTCCACGCTGTTCCGGGCCAGTAAATACCACGATTTTATGATCAAAAAGCGAACTTCCTCCATCCTCTGAGACTCAGGGAAATCTTTCACAAAGTTCTCAAAAGCGGGTACGGCGGCCTTGTAATCATCCCTGAAATAATAGGCTTTGGCGGCCTCGTAATCCTTTCTTTCTAACTTAGCTCTTAGCTTGTCAATCAATATGTTACAAGTGTCAATACGCTTACTCTCAGGGTATTCGTCAACAAAGACCTGCATCTCGGTGATGGCGTTTTTGGTATCGGTTTGGTCGAGACTGTACCGGGGTGAACTCAGGTAATAGCAATAGGCGTTCATATAGGCGCACTCCTCGGCATGCACGCTGGTATGGAAAGCCCTGGAAAAGGTCCGGAAATGGAATCCGGCCAGGCTGTAATCGCCCAGGTAATAATGGGTATAGGTATAATAGTAATAAACCTCCTCGGCCTTTGAGGTTCCCTTAAAAACGGGGATCAACTCCTCTAAAAGCGTTTGGGCGGCCGTATAATTGCCTTTATTGTAATATTCAATTGCTTTAGTAAATTTAAGCTCGTAATCTGAGCTTTTGAGTATGCGGTTGAACTTGCAGGACCCAAGCCAAAAGGCGAGGACAGAAAGTAAAACAAAGAGTATGCGCTTTTGCATGTGAAAATGAACGTGCAAAGGTATTAATTATGCAGAACATAGCCATATATTTATTAAAAGGGTTGAGCGAGTTGAAGTTTGGCGAGACCAAAAAGCGGGCGATCAGCCTTTTTGGCGAGCCCGACGAGACCGAAGACCTCTTTGATGAGTTGCTCAACGAGAAAAGTATTGTTTGCCATTATTGGGATAAGGGATTCTCCCTGTTCTTTAAGGATGATAAAGAAAGAACCTTTACCTGTGCAGAAGTAGATACCAAGGATGCTACAATGGGTGGGCTAAAACTTTTTACACTCTCGGAAAAGCAGGTGATCGAACTTTTCAAGGGCCAGGGTTTTTCACTCACTGAGACCGAACAGCATCCCTGGGGGGAGAAGCGCGTGAGCTTCGATGATGCCTTTGCCGACCTTTATTTTGAGAATGGAAAATTAACATCCATTAACTTCTGCATGGCCGAAGGGCCTACCGTTAACTTAAGTTTGAATTAGCCCGCTCTTTGCTTCAGGTCATCCGCTCCCGAACTTCTGCGTATCCTCGTTTGTCCCTTACCGAAACGATAAGTGAAAGTGAAATTCACTATACGGGTTTCCCTTCTCGAGTTCCACGATTCATCCACTCCGCCAAAATACGTTATTCCGCTTGGGTACGACTTCCAGAAGATATCCGAGAAGTTAACCGACAAGGTTCCGCGCTTTTTGAAAAGTGATTGCTGAACTCCAATTGTCAAATTGCTGTTGGGGTTTATATAAGTTACTCCGTAAAGTGTTTTGTGGTTATACTGGAAACTCAATTCGGCCGACAAACCTTTTCCTATAGAGAAATTGTTTGAAGTACTTACTGTTACAGAAGGAAATCCCTGGTTGAAGGAATAATTATTGATGGTTCCCATATATTGACTGTAATAACTCAACAAACTGCTGTTGGTTGTCCACCATTTGGTAAGTTTCTTTGAGAAAACGATGTTGGCGTTGTAATAATTGAATCCTTCTATGTTCGACACGCGCTGTACGGTGATCTGCTTGCCGGCGTCCTGTATCAATACATCTGCAATGTTGTTGAAGGCATAACTGTAACCGAGTGTAATGAACAAGGTATTATCATAACTGTAAGTAAGTTCAGAATTATAAGTGAGCTGGGGTAGGAGGTATGGGTTTCCC
>JANWKZ010000142.1 GCA_025451115.1 Bacteroidia bacterium
TATAGTCATACTGAAAAAGATATAGAACACGTACTAAACGCGCTCGACGAGTCTTGCGCTATTTATAAGAAAGGTCTTGAAGAGGGTTACGAGAAATACCTTCTTGGAGAACCCATTAAACCCGTATTTAGAAAATACATTTAATATGGAACAAAAAAGAACAACGAACCCGGCTGAGATCGACTTCAAAAAGAAGTTCGACCTGGAAGGAAAAACAATAATCATAACCGGGGCCTGCGGCCTGATAGGCCGCGCTTTCTGCGAAGCAGTTGCCCAGCATGGCGGCCAGATCGTAGTAGCCGACATTGAAAAAGCGAATCCCGCTCAATACGCCGAAGAGCTTGCCAAACGTTTCAAACAAAAAATAAAAGGCTTTGTTCTGGATGTAGAAAGTAAAACATCGGTAAACACCTTGAAAGAATTCACGTTAAAGGAATTCGGGAACATAAACGGCCTTGTGAACGGGCACCAGAACAAATCGCATTTGATCTTCGAACCTTTTGAAAAAGTGAGCGAAGAGAATTGGGACAAAGTAGTGAGTGTAAACTTAAAAGGCACCTTTCTTACCTGCCAGATCATCGGTTCGTGGATGGCGGAAAACCACGGAGGTTCGGTTGTGAATATTCCCTCCACCTATTCGGTGGTAGCTCCCAACCAAAATCTTTATAAAGGAACATCCATGGGTTGCCCCGCAGCCTATTCGGCATCAAAAGGCGGTGTGGATGCTTTAAGTCGCTACCTTGCTTCTTACTGGGCGGCTAAAAAAGTGCGTGTAAACATGATCACTCCACACGGCGTATGGAACAATCACGAGGAACAGTTTGAAAAGAATTTTTCCAATTTTTCGCCTATGCAAAGAATGAGCTACAATCATGAAGTGGCCTCAGCCCTGGTTTATTTATTGTCTGACGCATCCAGCTATACAACCGGCGCCAACATCCTCAATGAAGGCGGCTGGACTGTTTGGTAGAATTAACATTAAAACAATTTCTATGAAATTAACATCCTATTTAAACGATCACAAACCCAACGAGATAAGGAAGCCCTATATCATCGCTGAAGCCGGCGTGAACCACGAAGGCTCCATGGACCTGGCCAAACGGCTGATCGATGAAGCGCAGGAAGGCGGCGCGCATGCCATCAAATTTCAAACCTACAAGGCAGAGACCATCGCCAGTAAGGACAGTCCTTATTACTGGGACATCAGCAAGGAACCTACCCGCAGCCAGTTCGAACTCTTCAAGAAATATGATAAGTTCTGGAAGAAAGAATACGAAGAATTAAAGAAGTATTGTGACAAGGCCGGCATCGAGTTCATGTCAACACCCTTCGACGCGGAGTCGGCCCGTTTTCTGAATGACCTGATGCCGGTATTTAAGATCTCATCCTCGGATATCACAAATTTTCCTTTCATCGAGCTTCAGTGCAGTTTTAATAAGCCCATCATTCTTTCAACAGGTGCTTCGCATTTATGGGAAGTACAGGAAGCGGTTAACATCATCGAAAAGCATGGCAACAAACTTTGCCTGATGCACTGCGTACTCAATTATCCTACGCCCAATAAGAACGCAAATCTCGGAATGATCTGGGATCTCCGGAACAAATTCCCTCAACACGTACCCGGCTATTCTGATCATACCTTACCCCAGGGAATGGAAGTGATAAAAGACGCCGTACTGCTTGGAGCGGCCGTGATCGAAAAACATTTTACGCACGATAAGAAATTGCCCGGTAATGATCATTATCATGCCATGGACAAAGAAGACCTGAAGGAATTCTGGAGAAAATGGAGCTTTACTGAAGAAATATTGGGAGGATTTAAACTTACCTCCCTGCCCGATGAAGAACCCGCCCGCAAGAATGCAAGACGTTCGCTGGTAGCGGCCCGCGATATTGCAGCCGGCAAAACCATCACCTCCGAAGACCTCACATGGAAAAGACCCGCACATGGTATCAGCCCCAAATTCATAAAAGACGTCATTGGCAAAACCGCCTCCATTGCAATCCGCGAAGATGATGTAATGAAATGGAACATGCTTTCATGAAAAAATTCCTTTTCATAACACATCTTACACCAAAAAAGTACCGGTCGGCACTTCGTGAGAAACTCATGGAAGTGATGCAGGCCGCGTTGGCCGGGCAACAATACCCGGAGTGGAAAGCGTTATGGATAGGTGAAGAAGAAAGTGTAAAAGGAAATATTAAAACAGTAAAAGCAAATAACGATTCAAAAGAAGAGCATTCTAAAAGCCTGAACGAAATTTACCTGCGGACGGATGTAAAAGAATTCATCGAGGATTGTGATTATGTAAGCAAACTCGACGATGACGACCTCATTTCTTCTCATTGCCTGGAACGCGCCGCTACCCTTGATTTTGATTGCTATTTTGATCTACACCATGCCTTTTACGATATCACCAGTGGCAGCATTACGCAGCAAAAAAGAAATTGGATACCCAGCACGGCCATTCACAAAAAGGAACATGCTTTCAAAGATCTTAGCTCGGGAAAAATGAGCGATAATCTTTTGAACTCACTTCTATACGATCATCACGCGAACGCCTGGATCGCTTATTACAAAAATCTCCGCATCATTAATCCGGCTGCTAAAGAACCGGTATACCTGCGTGTATTGTCTCCCACCTCCCGCACAGCCGGGGTTCCGGTAACACCTGCCACAACCGTCGCCGATATTAAACTGGAAAGCTATCAAGCGTACCTGAAGCAGTTCGGAAACTGGCGATCCGCGCACATAACAGGTTTTGAAAATTATATGCCTGCTCTTGATAAACTTTGGCCCGCGTTCTCAGGTAAACCGCTGGGATCACTGCCGCCTGCCACTTTTTCAGAAAAACTAAAAGGCCTTTTTGGCTTTTCAAAATAATGAAACAAGAACTGGAAAAATATTTCGACCGACTGTGGCCCATTTGCCGGAGCATCACCGGTAACGGCTTACGTGAATCATTCCATATCCTACAGGAACTTATTCCTTTGCAGCTTGAAGAAATTCCCAGCGGAACTCCCGTATTTGACTGGGAAATACCGGACGAATGGAACATCAACGATGCCTACATCCTTGCGCCGGATGGCAGCCGGATCTGCGAATTCAGGAAGAATAACCTGCACGTGGTGAATTATTCCATGCCTATAGACCGTGAAATGGAATACGATGAACTGGTGAAATACATTTATACACTTCCGAAGCAACCCGACACTATTCCATACATCACCTCTTATTATAAACGGAACTGGGGATTTTGTATGCCCCACGCGCTTTTCAGCAAACTGCCGCAAAAAGGAAAATACAAAGTCCACATAGATTCTTCGCTGCAGAAAGGGAGTCTTACCTACGGTCACCTGGTATTACCCGGCGAGACAGATGAAGAGATACTTTTCTCTACTTATCTCTGCCATCCCAGCATGGCCAATAACGAGTTATCGGGCCCGCTTGCGCTTGCCTTTCTTTACAAAGAATTGGCAAAATTACCCAAACGCAAATACACCTATCGCTTTGTGGTAGCTCCCGAAACCATTGGGGTTATAGCCTACCTGGCTAAATACGGTACAGCCATAGGCAAAAAGATCAGGGCCGGATATGTGTTAACCTGCTGCGGCAACGAAGCACCGTTTGTATATAAGCGCTCGAAACAAGGCATCAGCATTGCCGACAAAGCCGCAGAGCATGTTCTTCGTTACGGTTCTACACCTTTTTCGATCATCGATTTCGCCATTGGCGGAAGCGACGAAAGGCAATACTGCTCTCCCGGGTTCAACTGGCCGGTTGGCTCCCTGACGCGAAGCATGTACCGAACGTATCCGGAATACCATACTTCTCTTGATAACAAGTCATTCATCTCTTTTGAAGCCCTTGAAAAGACCATAGAAACCTATTTCAATATTGCGCGAGCGCTTGAAATGAACGAGCGCTATACAAATAAGATACCTTATTGCGAACCGCAGCTTGGAAAAAGAAATATGTACCCCGGCGAAGCGGGTTGGATAAAGGCAGGTGATCATCTTTATAACCTGCTTCATTTTTTAAGTTTTGCAGACGGCTCTATCGACCTCATCGATATTAGTGAAAAACGCTCGAAAAGCATTTTCGATTTCGAAGCCGTTATCAGAGAGTGCAAGGATAAAGGACTCATTTAGTAATTAGTGTTATTCACAGATGTCTTTTGGGTATACAGCGGCTTTAGAAGGTCGACGAAAGCAAAGAACAACATGTCTTTGCTTAAGTCCATCTTTTTACGACAGCAATTCGTCAGCGCGCCCGATCCTTCTTTTGGAGCCCATTTTTTTAATTCCATCCGACTGTCCTTCCGGATATGCAGGATATTCTTTAAAAGCCTTTTTAGCCTGAAAAAGATGACGCCCGGCATATCACATTTTGTATATTGCCTTGAAACGGCTCCTCAAATGCGCGCCTACCACGTATCCAAATATGCCGGAGTTACGGCCGAAAAGATCGGAATACATACGTATAAGAACCTCTTTTATGAAACGCTCACGGTTTCAAAAGTGCGGAAAGCATGTTGGTGGTACTTTTCCTTCCAGGCAGCTATTGCACTTAATCAATTCCGGAAGACCCGGTATGATACAAGCTGGATCATTGCTTCTTTCCAGGAAGGGTTACAGGCTCTCTTTTTACCCGATAAAAAAAATTACTTCTATATCAGTCTTTCCTCTTCCAGTTATTATAGTGCCTTTTTTATATCAGAGTTATTGCACCAGCAGGTTTCCTTCATTACAAGCAATAGCCCGCTTTACCGCCCCATGCGCTATACTTATTTACCCTGCGCCAGTGTAAAACTATGTTCGGCATACCAGGAAGAAGAAATGACCCATTATCTTGAGAAAAAATGGATCGCTTGCAAAGATCATGAGCTTTGGGGATTGGAAGAAGATATTGACCTTGACAGAAACAGTGCGGAATTAAAGTATGATATCATCATTTTTTCGAGCGCCGAATGGGCCAGGAATGAGATGTACTGGCGTGAAAAGGATCTGACCAAACTAAAGGAAGGGATTTCCGGGAAACAAGTGCTCTATCGTTTATTTGACGAAATGGTGCTTGACAGCGTGATCGAATTGAAAAAGGAAAAAAAGGATCTGAAGGTCATTCTCCTGCCGCATCCTTACGAAAGAGAGTTGCAGCAGAAGCATGAGATAGATCCACCCTATCTTCAAAAACTCACGGAGAATGGCATCGAATACAATGCTACAGGCACCAATTCGCTGGGCTTCCTAAAAAATACGCGTACCGCCGTGGCCGAATGTTCAACCATCATTTTTGACTGCTGGCATCATCACATTCCGGCTTTTACTTTTTCAGGAAAAAAACAGGAAGCAGTATTTAAAGTAGATTATGATACCCGTTATCTGGGCGAATACATCCGATACTGCTTTGACGACAAAGAAGACCTGAAGCTGAAACTAAAAAATGTGTTGCAAAATGGGTAGCGGTGCTTTCCTTATTTCCCTAAGAACATTTGCTGATCTGTGAAAAAGATACTCCTACTTTCCAGAGCTTTTCCGCCGCGCGACCAGGCCGCTTCTTACCGAACTTTTTCTTTTGCCAAACATCTTCATAAATTCGGTTACTACCCGATCGTTGTAACACGAAATTGGAATATTCCCATCCACAACAATGAAGACAATTTCAAACCTTCCGGAAAAGAAGTGGTGCATGTAAAAGAAAATGGTTACGAAGTGTATTATGTTCCGTTCAAAGGAGATCTGCCGAACCGTTATCCTTCGAAGATGTTCCGCAAATTACTTGTGCTCACCGACATTTACCTCGGAAAACGGGATCTGTTCAATGCAAATTATGCCTTATATAAGTTTGCTGACGATCTGTTGGGAAAGAATAAAGATATCCGTACTCTTTTGGTAACAGCGCCTCCTTTTGATCTGTTCAAATATGGAGACCGGTTAGCCGGAAAACACAGGATACAGTGGGTGGCAGATTATCGCGACGAATGGACCTCAGCCGGCGGCATCCATACGGATGAAGAAAATATGCAAAAACGCACGGGATTAAAAGGATACCTGTACGATCGCTTTCTTTCCTTTAAAGAACAAAGAGAGAACGAATGCAAATGGACACGTTCTGCTTCTTTTTTCACCACTGTATCAACAGAAGCAGTAAAGGACATCTCGGTGGTGACGGGCAAAGAAGGAAAATTAGTGGTCAACGGGTTTGACGGTGAGCATTTTCACGCTGGTGAAAAAACGGAACTTTATCCTGAATTCACCATAGCCTACGCGGGTTGGCTTTATGATACCCAGCAAATAGAAGTGCTGACCAATGCAGTGAAAGAACTCGCCGATAAAAACAAGGATCTGAAATTGAAATTACTGTTCATAGGTGGGAAGTCATTCCCCGGCATGGAGGTGCGTTTAATGAAATTAATGCGGGGCTATGAAAAATTCATAGAACTCACGTCACGCGTAACGAAGATCGAATCGATACAAATGCAAATGAGGTCGCACCTCTTGCTTCTGTGTGCGCATAAGGGGAAAACCGGCATTCCTTCCAGTAAACTGTACGAATACATAGGCACCCGCAAGCCTATACTTCTTTGTCCTTCAGACAACGGCGTTCTCGAATCTACTTTAAAGACAACCGGCCAGGGTCATTTCTGTCATACAGTAGAAGAAGCATGTTCAAAACTGAACGCTCTGTATCAGGATTATCTCGCAGGAAAATCACCGGCCCTGAACCTGGATGAACAGGCAATTGGCAATTACACCCGTGAAAAACAAGTTGAAAAACTGGCGGGTTATTTAAACGAACTGATCTCTTAATAAAAATATCATGAAACTATACGGAAAGGAAAAAACAGACCAGGAAATAAAGGACTTTGTGCTCAGGGAATATGAATTGTCTATGGGTCATGACCGCACGCGTTTCCGGGAAACGCTGGCCATTATACCTCCGGGCGAAGGGAAACTGGTTCTTGACTACGGTTGCGGATGGGGACATTATGCCATCGAACTTCAGAAAAAAGGATACCGGGTAGAAGCTATCGATCTTGATCCAAACGAGATCGAGATCTGTAATTTTGTTTGGGGCAAACAGCCGAACATCAATTACGCGAACAAGAACATCCGCGAGTATGAGGATAAAAAATTCGATCTCATTGTTTCAAGCCAGGTAATAGAGCACGTACATAATGTGGGAAATTACCTCTCGGAGATCAACCGTACGTTAAA
>JANWKZ010000143.1 GCA_025451115.1 Bacteroidia bacterium
TTCAATTTCAATGTCGGCTCCCAGGCTGTCAAAAATTGCTCTTATACCCTGGAAGTTTGCGTTCTGTAAACGATAGCATTCATTCAGTATCTGGATCTGTCGTACAATTTGCGTATCAGGAATATTCTGTATCGCATTTTTATATACAACGTGTACCACAACCGGAATTGTAATGATGACGCTCTGCTTGGTTGAGAGAGCCTGTTTGTTTACCGGGTTGGCGAGCCAGTTCCTGGCGATCCGTTCCGCGTTGGTATAAGCAGGCTCAGAGTTAATGTTCTTTGTTGCGCACTTGCTGATGTTCTGTGCGGTTCCGCTTGCTGCAAGCAAAATGCAGCTAACTAAAAGTAAGTAGACTTTTTTCATGTTTAATAGATTGCAAACAAATATAATTAATACTCCGAAACAGGCAATAGAGCCACGTTTTAAAGAAATTAAGTAGTGCTAACAGGAAAAACAGTGAATTAAGCAGAGACTTTCAGGCAGCCCAACTCTTTGCCCACTTTTGCAAAGGCAGCAATGGCTTTATCCAAATGCTCTTTTTCGTGCGCCGCCGAAAGCTGAACACGAATACGCGCCTGTCCCTTTGGTACCACAGGGTAGAAGAATCCTATCACGTAAATTCCTTCAGCCAACAATTTCTCGGCAAAGGTCTGCGCCAGTTTAGCGTCATACAACATAATAGGAACAATGGCCGAATCACCATCCTTGTAGTCAAGCCCAGATTCTTTAATTCCTTTTTTGAAGTAATTGATGTTCCATTCCAGTTTGTCGCGCAAAGCAGTGGTCTCGCTTAACATATCAAACACCGCAATAGAAGCGCCCACGATAGAAGGAGCCAGGGAGTTAGAAAAAAGATATGGGCGCGAACGCTGCCTCAGCATTTCAATTACCTCCTTCTTTCCGCTGGTAAATCCACCCATGGCGCCGCCCAACGCTTTTCCTAAGGTGCCGGTAACGATATCCACGCGCTTCATTACATTTTTCAATTCAATGGTACCACGACCGGTCTTCCCGATAAATCCGCTGGCGTGACTTTCGTCTACCATCACCATAGCGTTATACTTATCTGCCAGGTCGCAGATTTTATCAAGAGGGGCTACAAAACCATCCATACTGAAAACGCCATCGGTAACAATCAAACGGAAGCGTTGTTTTTGTGCTTGCTTCAATTGCTCTTCGAGATCGGCCATATCACAGTTCTTATAGCGGTAGCGGTGCGACTTACACAAACGCACTCCATCTATGATGGAAGCGTGATTGAGCTCATCGGATATGATAGCGTCTTCTTCGCCAAGTAAAGGTTCAAATACACCCCCATTAGCGTCGAAGCAGGCAGCATACAAAATAGTGTCTTCCTGTCCGAGGAACTTCGAGATCTTTTCTTCCAGCGTTTTGTGTATGTCCTGCGTGCCGCAGATAAAGCGGACTGAGGACATGCCATAGCCGCGATGATCCAAAGCTTTGTGCGAGGCTTCCACCACTTTGGGATGGGAGGAAAGGCCCAGGTAGTTATTGGCGCAGAAGATGATCACTTCTTTTCCGTTACTGAGTTTGATAACAGCGCCCTGCTCGCTGGCTATCACGCGCTCGCGCTTGAACAATCCGGCTTCTTCGATCGAAGAAAGCTCTTTTTGTAAATGCTGTTGGAAAGATCCGTACATAGGAGATATTTTATGCGAATATCGGTATAATCCGTGTTTGCGGGAAAAATTTACGCGGAGAATATTTAACAGGTCATTTCCTGTTCATCTTCACCGACACAATGATCACAAGCACAAGGATGAAGATCATCGTTCCGCCCCAAACCCAAATTATAAAGCCGTCATTTTCATAGGTATCCGTAACTTCTATCAAAACAGGGGTCTCCGGGAAAGAAAGGTTGTATTTTTCTTTAAGAAAGTCCAGGTTATCGGAAGAAATGCCCTCCCACCAGATATCACGCACCACGCCCTTGAATTCAGTTTGTTTTATCACCTCATCGAAGCCGCTTCCCGAGAGACTAGGGAACCCGAGGATCACTTTGATCGGGTCGCCTTCTTTCCAGCTCTCTCCCACCATAGGAATATAAGTGGAAGAGTGGGAGGAGGAGCTTTTGGAAGAAGTGATAGTCTCTTTTACGCCAACATCCAGTAAATACCCGCTGATGGAAATATTGCGGGTGCTTAAACCGGCAGGGGAAAAGGTTTCAGCCGTAGTTTGAGCCTGCCCTTTATCGAAATAATGCCTGAGCATGGGATAAAAGAAAATACTCATACTAACACTCAGCAGAACGAAGACTACGATAGGGACCCATTTATTGGGGTTGGCCACGTGCATGGTCTTCAGCGCTTCGGCCACCGGCAAATGATTGAGACTGCTTTGAGGATATTTCTTTTCCAGGTAAGCGATCATATCAGCAAACTGCGACTCACCCAGGTTTGAGAACAGCTGGATCTTTTTTGTTTTGCCGGTCTCATCGTTGTAGGTAGCATACAAAGCCTCGTACTGGTTATTTGAAAAACGATAGAAGTGCTGCAGATTACCCGCCGGAAATTCTCTTTTGATCAGTGGACCGGATTGGGCCTTGATCGTGAAGTCGTCGGCCGACAAAGAGTTCTTGGCTGTGTAATAGGGGAAGGAAAAGGTTTGCATAAAACAGGGCTTTGGGTAAATCAAATATAATAAATTGCGGCAACCCGTAAAGATAAAAAGCAAAAAAGCCACCCCGTTGAGGGTGGCCTTTCTGTTTTATGCACCAAACTAATTCTTTATGATCTTGTGCGAGACAGCTCCGTCACTACCGAAAGTTCTTAAAGTATACATTCCGGCCGGCAAAGAACGTGTATCAATATCTATCTCCGTTTCGGAGGTGTGTTTTTCAAAAACTGTTTTTCCAAGTACGTCTGTGATGCTGATCTGAGCGCCGCCCGAAGCCACTTTTACTTTCAGGTTTTCGCTGAAAGGATTAGGCGTTACTGCAAAATCGCTTCCGTTGCTACCCTGGATGCCGGTTGTTCCGGTGGTTCCCTGTACGATCACGTTATCGATCTCCCAGCCCCATAATTTAAAAAGCACACCGGTAACACTCCAGCGGAAATAAGTAGTATCGGTAAAACCCGCGCTAACCGGTATAGTGCGCGTTTCAAGTAAAACGGAGTTAAGGGAAGCGGTTGCGTTGTAGGATCCGGTATGAAGCTGGGTCCAATTTGTGAGATTATTCGAGGCTTCAACTTTAATTGTGATAAGTCCCGATCCACTTGCTCCACCATTGGTGGTATAGATATTGTGTTTGAATGATAAGGTATAAGAACTGATCGAGCTTGTGTTGATAGGAGGGGAGGTTAATGAAATTGTCTCCTGAACACCTCCGTTGGCCTGGTCGCCATAAGCTTCCATTTCCGGCACGCCGGCACCTGCGTAATTAGTACTGGGCACCCACCATCCGGCACCACTGGTGGCTGATGTACCTGACCATCCACCCAGTGTGGGCGTACAGGCCTGGAGTGGGTTTGTAGCAAAAGTTTCACCGTAAGGCAAAGCGCGAGGCGTACATTGCGCAAAGCCGGCGTAAGAAACACATAAAGCGAAAAGGGCAAAGTAGATTTTTGTCATGCGGGTTTAATTTAGTTTCCACTAAATTAAAGATTTAGATCCTGACTTTAGCGCAGAATCGGGGATATTCTTGGAAATCAGAAACTAGCGATAGCCATATCCCTGGCTTATGCGCCAGGTAATGCTGCTCATAAAGGTCTTCAGGGTTTCGCGGGTCTCGGGCCTTTCCTTGGCGTTCTCGGTAAGCACGGCTTCAATAAAACCGGATAACTCTTTTTTATCCTCGCCCTCTACCAGGTTAGAGAGGTGCTCGGAAGCTTCTTTTACTTTTTTGTTCTGCAAAAGGGCTAGGGCTTCTTCAATTTTTTGATTGTATTCTCTCATGGCCTTTTCGTTTGGTACTACAAATAAAGCAAAAAAGTATTCAGGTCATGCAAAAATCTTATACATGCAATATTCGTATATTTAATGCGAAACCATTTTGTGTCGAACCTCTTTTACAACCAATTAACAGAATTCGTACTCATCCATTTTGTCGCACTCTGTGGCGGTATTTTGGTTACGAAATACGGATGGCGGGTGAATTACACGCGTAAGATCAATCATTTCTTCATTTTCTTTTCTCCGTACCTTATAAAAACGGTTTTTCCGTTTACAGAAACAAAATACACGCAGATCTGGCTGGCTATAGTGGGCATATCAACACTGGTGATCTACATTAAACCGATACGAAACAATATAAAGATCGTGCAACTCATGTTCACGGCTTTCGACCGACCCGAAGACCGGCCGCATACGCTTAAATGGCTTTTTACCCAATACCTGGCCACGTATTTGGTAGCGCTGCCGTTGTGGTTGTTGTTCAAAGAACAAGGACATACAGAAGCCATTCCGATCATCATCCTGATAAACGCGGTTGGCGACGGCCTGGCGGAGCCCGTTGGGGTAACCTGGGGCAAGAACAAATACCGGGTAAAGGCCTTGTTTACCAAAACGGAGTTTACGCGCAGCCTGCAAGGCAGCGCTTGCGTATTTGTAGTTTCGGTGCTGGCCCTGATCGTTTATCGGCAGAGTTTTACGAGCCCACAATTCATAATGGCCTTGCTGACGGTTCCTTTGGTGGCAACCGTGGCTGAGGCCAAGTCGCCGCATACCTGGGATAGCCCGTTCATCTTTGCAGCCACCGGCATTATTTTGGCTATTGTTTATACGATCTAAAAACCACGTTAAAAGGGTGAGTTTGATACGGATTGATTGGCGTACATTTGTTGAACTAAAGGATCCAAATGAATAGTTTAAATACTTATAAATCAATATTTAAATACAGGAGAATACTTATCATAATATTTCCTATAATTTATATTATGTTAAGTAATGATGTCGCTGCTCAGTCCTTTAAGTTCACCTCAAAATACTCCCGCCACGATACCCTGCGCGGGAGCCTCGGCCCCGGCCGTACCTGGTGGGATGCCCTCAAATACGATATCTGGTTTAAGCCAAACATAAACGACAGCACGATCTCCGGTTGCAATTACATCACCTACCGGGTTGTGGGCCCACAGAATTTCATGCAGATCGATCTTCAGAAGCCCATGTTGGTTGATAGTGCAGCATTTATAGATCAAAAAGGAAAACGCGAAACCATTCACTTACGCACCGCAAAACGCGACAGCAATTGTCTTTACTTCTATCAGCTTCCTAAACAGGAACTCAACTCTATAAACACGTTCATCGTTTACTTTCACGGTCGCCCGCGTATCGCGCGTTTTCCTCCCTGGGATGGCGGCCTTATCTGGCGTAAAGATCAAAAAGGAAATCCCTGGGTAAGTATAGCTTGCCAGGGCCTTGGCGCCAGCGTTTGGTATCCCTGCAAAGATCACCAAAGCGATGAACCCGACAGCGCCGCGCTCCATATAACCTGTCCCGACACTTTAGTGGGCGTTGGAAACGGCCGCCTGAAAAGCAAAACACAAAACCCCGATAAAACCACAACCTGGAATTGGTACGTGAACTCCCCCATCAATAGTTACTGTATCATTCCTTACGTAGGAAAATACGTCCACTTTGGTGAGGTTTACCAAGGAGAAAATGGCCCACTTGATATGGACTACTGGGTTTTAGAGGAGAATTTAGAGAAAGCCAAAAAACAATTTGCCGACGCGCCGCGCATGATGAAAGCTTTTGAGCATTGGTTTGGCCCGTATCCATTTTACAAAGACAGCTACAAACTGGTTGACGCTCCTCACCTGGGCATGGAACACCAGAGCGCAACCGCTTATGGAAACGGATACCTGAACGGGTATTACGGCCGCGACCTTTCAGGTAGCGGTTGGGGATTGAAATGGGATTTCATCATTGTACACGAGAGCGGTCACGAATGGTTTGCTAACAACATCACCACAAAAGATATCGCCGATATGTGGGTTCACGAAGGATTTACCAATTATTCGGAAGCGCTGTTCACCGATTATCATTATGGAAAAGACGCCGGCAACGCCTATTGCCAGGGTCTTCGCAAAAACATAGCGAACGACAAGCCCATCATTGGTCCCTATGGCGTGAACCAGGAAGGCAGCGGCGATATGTATCCGAAAGCCGCTAATATGTTACACACCATCCGTCAATTGATCAACGACGATGAGAAATTCAGGATGATCCTCCGCGGCCTTAACCGTGATTTCCTGTATAAAACAGTTACTACCGGGGAGATCGAAGATTATATCAATAAGCAGGCAAGTCAGAACTTCAATAAGATCTACGATCAATACCTGAGAACCACAAAGGTCCCAACCCTTTCCTATAAGCTAAAAAAAGGTCAGCTCACTTATCAATGGATAAATTGTGTGGAAGGGTTCGATATGCCGGTTAAGGTTACACTGGAAAAAGATAAATACACCCTTATTTCCCCAACAACCACTCCCCAAAAAGTAAAAACGGGTATAAAAACCGCCGATTTTAAGGTTGACCCCAATTTTTATATTTATACCGAAAAAATGAAGTAAAAAGCGCTTTTTCAGGCTCTTCCTGCCAGTTATTGGCAAAATACTACCACTTACCAAATGGCTTTTACGAGCGGCATTAGTTTTGTATCTTTATACTGACCAATCGTGTGAAAAAGCTTCTCCCATACCTCTTCTTGCTAGGGGCTGTATTTTCCCTTCAAGCCCAGTCGCCCGCTGTGAAGCGCGAAGGCGGCCGATACACCGACGCTTTTATTCATGAGGCCTGCGAAATGTACGACTGGCACGTTGTTGAGAACACACTCGCTAAAAAGCTGAACTCCACGCCTGCCAAATGCAATGATTTTTTTCGTTTCATGTTCACGAACGGGGATCTGACAATGAATGGGTACCTCGATGGCGTTCAAAAAAAGAAGATCACCAAAGCCAACGCGCTTGCTTACTGGCTCGATAAAATGCCTTTGTTCGAGAAGCTTTACACAGAAAAATATATTCCTCTTACGGTTCACCCTGTAGCTGCGAAGCAGGGAAATAATTCTACACAA
>JANWKZ010000144.1 GCA_025451115.1 Bacteroidia bacterium
GAAACTCAACGAGATGATCAAAAGTGTTTCATTGGAAGACTGGAAAACCTATTTGAAATGGCGCCTCGTTCACGAAGCAGCTCCTTTTATGAGTCCTTCCTTTGAAAAAGAGAATTTCTCTTTCTACGGAACCGTTATGTCGGGGGCCAAAGAAATGAAACCGCGTTGGAAGAGAACGCTAAGAACCATCGACGGAAACGTGGGTGAAGCCTTAGGGCAGATCTTCGTGGATAAATATTTTAATGCTGATGCAAAAAAACGCGTGAACACCATGGTGGATAATCTATTTGCTTCTTTCAAGCAACGCATCGATACCCGCGACTGGATGAGCGCCGAAACAAAAACAAAAGCTAATGAGAAGCTGGCCAAGATCACCCGCAAACTGGGCTTTCCTGACAAATGGAAAGACTACAGCAAACTGACTATCAAGAACGATTCTTATTTTGAGAACGTTTTACGTTCAAGCCAATTTGGTGTGAGCGAAATGCTGGGTTACATTGGCAAACCCGTTGACAAAACGAAATGGGGCATGTCGCCTCCCACTGTGAACGCTTACTATAATCCACCCAATAACGAGATCGTTTTCCCTGCCGGTATCATGCAGCCTCCTTTCTTTAATCCCGCTGCAGACGACGCAATGAACTATGGTGTGATGGGTGCTGTGATCGGCCACGAGTTGACACACGGTTTTGACGACCAGGGTTGTAAATTTGATGGTAATGGCAACATGACCAATTGGTGGACAGAAGAGGACAAAAAGAAATTTGACGAGCGCACAGCAGTGGTTCGTGATCAATTCAGCAATTACGTGGCTATCGACACTACTCACGTAAACGGCCAGCTGACCTTGGGCGAGAACATTGCAGACCTAGGAGGTTTAACTATGACCTATTACGCCTATAAGAAATCTTTGAACGGAGCTAAGTCTCCGGTGATGGATGGTTATACCGGCGAACAACGGTTCTTCATTGCATGGGCACAAGCCTGGAAAATAATGATGCGCCCTGAGTTCATGAAGCAAATGGTTGCTACCAACCCACATTCACCCGGAAATTTCCGCGCGAATGGTCCTTTAACCAACATGAAAGAGTTTTACGAAGCTTTTGATGTGAAGGAAGGCAACAAGATGTACAAACCCACAGATAAACGAGCGGAGGTTTGGTAGACTAGGAATCCCTTCTTAACAAAGACATATAAAAACCGTCGAATCCTTCACTTGGATAGACGGTTTTTTCTTTTACAAAAGTGAAGTTCTTATTTTCTGAAAGAAATGATTCTACCTGCTTTTGATTTTCGGAGGGAAGAATGCTGCAGGTGGCGTAAACCATGAGTCCGCCGGGTTTTAGCATGCGGCTGTAATTTTGCAGGATGTTTTTTTGTTTTTGCTTTACTTCTTCAATTCCTTCAGCGCTCAATTTCCATTTCGCGTCGGGATTTCTTTTTAAAACACCCAAACCGCTACAGGGAACATCCAGCAAAAGCCGATCGGCCTTATTTTCTAATTGCTGAATAGTATTGTCGGAAGAAATGGTTTTGGTTTCCACGTTGGTCACAGAATTTCTTTGCGCGCGACGCTTAAGTTCTTCCAGCTTGCGTTCTTCCACATCCATGGCAACAAGCTTTCCTTTGTTCTGCATCAAGGCAGCAATGTGAAGAGCCTTCCCGCCCGCCCCGGCGCAGGCATCAACCACAAACATACCGGGTTTCGGTTCAAGAAACTGCGCCACCAATTGAGAAGATGCATCCTGTATCTCGAACAGACCCGCTTTGAAACACGGAGAAGTAAAAATATTCTTCCTTTCTTTTAAGGCCAATGCCTCACCATATTCTTTTAACAAAACCGTCTCTGTTCCTTCTTCCTTCAATTTCTTTTGGAGTCCGGCCGCGGAGATCTTTAAAGCATTCGCACGCAAAACAACAGGAGCTTGCTCGTTTAACGCAGCCAGTTCCTTGCCCCATTTTCCTCCCAATTCATTTTGTCCTAACTCGTCCAGCCAATCCGGTATCGATTGAAATATGGCCCGGTTACTTTTTACTTCGTTCCATTTTTGCTGAACTGCCTTTGGATCAATTCCTTTGAACTCTTCCCAATCAGGCAAAGGCGTATCGTGCAGAATGAAATAAACGCCTATGAGTTTGTAGAAGTCCTCGCTCCCACCTAATTCTTTCAGTAAACGATAATTACGAACTATATCATAAATGGTCTCTGCTACAAAACGACGATCTCTCGAGCCCCATTTTGGCTGGTCTTTGAACAGGAACTCGATCACGCGGTCGGCATAACGGCCTTCGTTGAATATTTTCTCCAGCGATTGCACCACGCCTTCCACTAAGTTCCTATAGATCTTCATGGCACAAATGTAATTAAAAACGTACCTTTAAGGCCTAAATGAAAATTGATTTTTTAGCTCATAATTGCTATGTAATTGCAGGTCCTTGCAGCGCGGAGAGCAAAGAGCAGGTTTTGCAGACCGCGGAGCAGATAACGGCATCTAAAAAGGTGCATGCCTTGCGTGCCGGTGTCTGGAAACCTCGCACAAGGCCCGGGACTTTTGAAGGAAGTGGAGATAAAGCACTGCCCTGGTTACAGGAAGCTCAGGAAAAATTCAAATTACCGGTTACAATTGAGGTTGCTCAACCCGAACACGTAGAAGCAGCTTTAAAACATAATATCAATTTCTTTTGGATCGGAGCGCGCACTACAGCAAATCCCTTCTCAGTACAGGAATTAGCCGAAGTTTTAAAAGGAGTTGACTGTACCGTGATGGTGAAAAATCCTATCCATCCGGATCTACAGTTATGGATAGGTGCCATTGAACGTGTAAAAGCGGTTGGAGTAAAAAACATTGCAGCTATTCATCGTGGATTTCATACTTCTACAAAAAATACTTTCCGGAACACGCCCATGTGGCAAATTCCTATTGAGCTAAAAGTGCAATTCCCTGAATTGCCTATCATTTGCGATCCCAGTCACATTTGCGGTCGCCGCGACCTTATTTTTGATGTGGCCCAGAACGCGCTGGACCTTGGGATGAATGGTTTGATGATCGAGAGTCATATTAACCCGGATGTGGCGCTGAGCGACAAGAACCAGCAATTGACACCTTCCGGGTTGAATGAGTTACTTGGTAATTTGCAAGTGAAGGAAAAATCAACCGCCAATCCTGTTTTTAACCAGCAGCTAACGAACATCCGTACCGATATCGACAAGATAGATGAAGAGATAGTGAATCTCATCAAAGCCCGCCTCCAACTAGTAGAAAAGATTGCCGACGAAAAAAGAGAAAAACACGTAACGGCTTTTCAACTGGAGCGCTACATCAATATCCTCAAAACAAGAGGAGAATGGGGCAATAAACAAAGCCTGAACAAGGAGTTTGTAGAGAAACTTTTCCAGCTAATTCACGAAGAATCAATTCGTACGCAGATAGAGATACTGAATAAAAAATCAGCTTGATTAATCCCCTTCGCGCTCAATTATCACTATATTAAATTCCTTTTCTTCCTCAAGATCTTTACGAGAAATTTTTATGATATTCTGCCCGTAATTTTCGGGTTTATCAATAGAAGATAAGCCGCTTGTTTTATATACAACACGATCATTACAATCAAAAGTTGCGCTGTCCTTGGTAAAATCCCTTAGAATAAATATAGTGTATTCATTATCCAATATCCAGTTAGACGTTAGCTTCATTTCATATTTATCTCCAACTTTAGGATTCACAAGGTAGGTATCTGATTGCTTTTCGTTGAAAAAGGCAAAGACTAGAATTACCACGATTATCGCTCCCATTACAAACATCCCCGAGAACATCCATAATGGCGCTTTGTTATCCGCCTTAAAAGATTCGGCCTCCTTTTTAAGCTCGGCAGGCAACTCCTTTTGATGTACAAAATACCCACAATTACCACAAACTGAATTGATCACCACTTCGTTAGACCAAAAAGGTATCCAATTAAGGGAAAAATAATGCCCAACGGCCAAAAGATCCGTGGCTCCTCTAAAATTGCAAGAAGGACAACGATAGGAAAAAAGTTGCTTGGTATTAATTATTTTTTCCTTTTCGTGGTGAATAAGTCCAGCCATACAATTCAAAATTAGCAATTATTTAGACATAGGTCTCAATCCTTTATGAGAATAGAAGGCTTATGCTTTTGACTTATAACTTATAACTTATAACTTTAACCCATGCTTACAAAAGACGTTCCAAAAAAACTATTTCTGCTCGATGCTTACGCGCTAATTTACCGCGCTTATTTTGCATTCGCCAATAACCCGCGCATCAATTCAAAAGGCCTGAACACTTCTGCCATTTTTGGCTTTTGCAATACGCTGCTTGAGGTTCTGAAAAAAGAAAAACCTTCGCACATCGCCGTGGTATTTGATACGGCCGCCGATACGCAGCGCCACACCGATTTTGTGGATTACAAAGCCAATCGCGAAGAAATGCCGGACGACCTGCAAAAGAATATTCCCTATATTTTCAAATTATTGGAAGGGCTCAACGTCTGTACTTTCGCTGTCGATGGTTTTGAAGCAGACGATGTGATCGGTTGTTTAGCGCGCACGGCCGAGAAAAAAGGGTTCACTACTTATATGATGACGCCCGATAAGGATTATGGTCAATTGGTAGACGAAAATACTTTCATTTACAAACCTGCCCGTTTAGGGAATGGTATCGAGATCATGGACCAGGCAGCGGTTTGCGCAAGATGGCAGATCAGGAATGTGGGAGAATTAATTGAGATCCTTGGTTTGATGGGCGACAGCGCCGATAATATCCCGGGAATTCCGGGTGTTGGAGAAAAGACCGCCATCAAATTCATCCAGGAGTTTGGTTCTATTGAGAATTTATATAAGAATACCGATAAGCTCAAAGGTAAGATGAAAGAAAAGGTGGAAGCCAATCAAGATCTTGCCCTCATGTCGAAGAAGCTGGCGACCATCATAACAGATATTCCCGAAGTTGTGTGGGATGAAGATTGTATGACCATCAAAGAATACAATAAGGAAGTTCTGCTGGATGTGTTCAAAGAACTTGAGTTCCGTACGCTGGCGCAAAGATTACTGGGGGAAGATATTCCCAGCGTAAAAGAAGTAAAGGAAGAGCAGGTAAAACAAAAAGCGGGCAAAACTGCGGCTAATTCATCACAAGGTTCTTTATTTGATGAAACGGAAGTTATTACGATCGAAGAAGAAGCGGAGGTAAAGAAAGATCTAAAGAATGCATCGAACACGCCTCACAATTATATACTGGCGGAGACTCTTGAGAAAAGAAAGGAACTCATTGCCCTGCTGAATAAGCACAACGAATTTTGTTATGACAGCGAAACAACCTCGCTCAATACACACGACGCGGAAATTGTGGGCATGTCTTTCTCTGTAAAAGCATCAGAAGGATATTATGTTCCTTTCCCCGCTGATCAGAAAGAAGCTCAGAAAATTGTGGAAGAATTCAGGCCTTTACTTGAGGACAATAATAAAACATTGATCGGACAGAACATAAAATACGACCTCGAGGTTTTGAAGAACTACAATGTTGAAATAAAGAACAAACTCTTCGATACCATGGTGGCGCACTTTCTCATTCAGCCTGAAGGTCGACATAACATGAATGTTCTTGCGGAACAGTATTTAAGTTATTCTCCCATACAAATTGAAACACTGATCGGCAAAGGCAAGAACCAGGGCAGCATGCGCGATGCGGCCATAGAAGCCATTAAGGAATATGCCGCCGAAGATGCTGATGTTACTTTGCAACTGGAAAAGATCTTTGCACCAAAACTGAAGGAGAATAAAGTAGAAAAACTTTTTAACGAAGTTGAAATTCCGCTCATCAATGTGCTTGCGGGGATGGAACGTGAAGGAGTCAGGATAGATACCGGCATGTTAGCGGATTACTCCAAACAATTGGAAACCGATGTAGTGAAAGTAGACGACGAAATACAAAAACTGGCCGGAACTCCTTTCAATGTGTCTTCTCCAAAGCAAGTAGGAGAAATTCTTTTTGAATATCTCAAGATCATCGACAAGCCTAAGAAAACAAAGACCGGTCAGTATGCAACGGGCGAAGATGTCCTTGTTAAGTTGGTGGATAAGCATCCGATCATAAACAAGATCCTCGAATACCGCGAGGTGCTGAAACTGAAAAACACTTATGTTGACACACTTCCTGAACTGGTAAGCAAAAAAACCGGTCGCGTACATACCTCCTATAACCAGGTGGTTGCTGTTACGGGTCGTTTAAGTTCTGATAACCCAAACCTGCAAAATATCCCGGTGCGCACGGAGCGTGGCCGCTATATCAGAAAAGCCTTTATTCCGAGAGATAAAGATCATGTTCTACTCAGTGCCGACTACTCGCAAATAGAATTGCGCATTGTGGCCGCGATCAGTAAGGATCCTAACATGTGTGAGGCCTTCAATTCCGGAAAAGACATTCATACCGCAACCGCCGCCAAAGTTTATGGAATTGCTGAAAGTGAAGTCACCAAAGAAATGCGTTATAAAGCCAAGTCTGTGAACTTCGGTATCATTTATGGTCAAGGTGCTTTTGGTTTAGCGGAAAACATTGGCGTGTCACGCACAGAAGCGAAACAGCTTATTGATAATTACTTCAGAGAATACTCGTGCATTAAAAAATACATGGACGATACCGTGAACTTTGCGCGTGAGAACGGCTATGTGCAAACTTTGCTGGGAAGAAAACGCTGGTTACGCGAGATCACTTCACATAATGCGGTAGTACGCGGTTATGCCGAGCGAAATGCCATCAACGCTCCTATTCAAGGTAGCGCCGCCGATATGATCAAAGTGGCCATGATAAAGATCCACGAAGAATTCAAAAAACAAAAGTTCAAAAGCAAAATGATCCTGCAGGTGCATGACGAGTTGGTTTTTGATGTTTATAAACCTGAGCTGGAAACCATCAAGCCATTGGTAGAACAACACATGAAAACCGCTCTTGAGATAGGAGTTCCACTGGAAGTAGGTATGGGTGTTGGAGAGAATTGGCTGGAAGCACACTAAAATACACTGTCACGTCGAGCGAAGTCGAGACGCTGGAAGAAACCCTCACAAGAACCCCGACTACGCTCGGTTTGACAAAAGTTAAAAATGAAATTAGAACACCCGGAGTTGGTTGACCTTCTTAAAATGGCTTACTCGGCCGAGAAGGCGGCTGCTTTCGCTTACCAAGGGCACGCGGGTTCAGTAAAAGATCCCCAGGAAAAAAATGCTATACACCAGATAGAGATAGATGAGTGGAATCATCGCAAGGAAGTACTCGATATCATGCAGGAGTATGATGTTCAGATCTCAAAATATTACGAGTTCAGGTTTCATGTGGTGGGCAAAATAATTTCCGGGAGTTGTTATGTGATAGGCTGGTTCATGCCTTTTTATTTCGCGGGCCGGTTGGAAAGCGGGAACGTATGCGAGTATTTTCGCATGAAACAATTCTTCAATTCACTCGGCATTACAAAGCACGACCAAACCCTGTACGAAATGGGCATCAAAGAAAAGGAACATGAGGTCTATTTCCTGGAGCAGATCAAGACCAGCAAGATGCTGCCGTTCTTTGAGTGGCTCTTCTCCTGGGGTGGCAAAAAAAGCTTCAATAATATCGATCTGGACAAAAAATACCCCGTAGAAGAGTCGGGGCATTACTGCAAAAAGGGGGATTAATCTTTAAAAATGTCAAATTTGTCCCTTTATAAGGCAAATGAGGCGAAGGCCTGTAAATCTGCGACTTAAACCTAAACCTTTTAGGAAAAAAACCTTATATTTGTAGGGTATGAAGCTAAAAACTATCCTAGTTTTCATGGTTTTAGGTCTCTTCGCCGTTTCGTGTACCGGCGGCGGAAACGATGATGATATCATGAACGAGAATGCCGATACTACGGCCAAGATAGTTGAACAAACAAAGATCAGCGCGCAAAATGTGTTCAATTCTATTCCCGGCCCGGCAGAATTGACCCGCCTGGTAGAAGATGCAGCGCTGGATTACGACGCGGCGATGCTCAATAATCCCGATGACCTTAACAAATACGTTTCTGATAATTTTAAAGCTTTAAATCTTGGTGTGTATGGTGCCGATATGGCTTATGCCAATATTCACCAGCAATCACAAGAGTCCATGCTTTTTCTGAAATGCGTGAATACACTTTGCAAGAACCTGGGTATTGCCGGTGTGTTTGATGAAAAAACCGTTGATCGCCTGGAAGCCAATAAAGACAATAAAGATTCTCTCTTAACCATCATCAATAAATCTTTCCTTCAGGCCGATCAATTCTTACGTGAGAACCAAAGGCCCCACACCTCTTCTTTGATGGTTGCAGGTGGCTGGATAGAAGGTCTCTACCTATCTGCCAAGGTGGGTACCCAAAGTAAGAGCAAAAAATTTATCAAAAAGATGAGTGAGCAAGGCCAATCCCTGGCCGACCTGATCTCTATGGTGGAAACGGCCAATGTAACCGGCGACGGAACCTTTGTGCTGGATGGTTTGAAAGACCTGAAAACCTCTTATGAAAAGATACAGGCCAACATGACGATGAGCGACTCTGTACTCACGGAGATCGACCAGAAGGTATCTGCCCTGCGTAAGAAAATTATTCTGCAATAATTCTCCCTGAACTTGTTTCAGGGTCCCCCGATCCTGAGACAGATGCTGAAACGAGTTCAGCATGACCCCAATGTTTTTTTCGGCTTTCCAGGATATTTTTAGACATTTGCGGCATTATGCTTACGGTCAATCCTAAAGAAGTTTCGCAGCAGCAATTGCACGCCTATTTATTGGGCGCCGTTGGTCCGCGGCCCATCGCTTTTGCGAGTACAGTAGATAAGGATGGTAAACCGAATTTGGCGCCTTTTAGTTTTTTCAATGTTTTTTCTTCCAATCCACCCATAGCTATTTTTTCACCTAACCGTGCGGGTAAGACCGGGGCTACTAAACACACGCATGAGAATGTGAAAGAAGTTCCGGAAGTGGTTTTGAATATTGTGAACTATAACATGGTTCAGCAGATGAGCCTTTCCAGTAGTCCCTATGCCAAGGGAGTTGATGAGTTTGTGAAGGCAGGTTTTACGAAACTGGCTTCGCAAATGGTAAAGCCACCGCGGGTGGCTGAAGCGCCCATTACTTTAGAGTGCAAGGTGAACCAGGTGATAGAAATGGGCGAGCATGGCGGAGCCGGGAATCTTATTATTTGTGAGGTGCTGCTTATCCATATTAAGGAAGAAGTATTGGATGAAAAAGGCGTGATTGACCAAAAGAAAATTGACCTGGTAGCCCGTATGGGTGGGAACTGGTACTGCCGGGCCCATGGCGACGCCCTTTTTGAGATCCCCAAGCCAATTACCACCCTCGGCATCGGGGTCGACCAGATCCCGGAAAGCATCAGAAGCAGCAAGGTTTTAACCGGCAACGACCTGGGCCAACTGGGCAGTGTAGAGCATTTGCCTACGACTGAGGAGGTTGCGGAATATAGGGCTTCCCAAGGGACTAAATTCAGCTCTGCCAGCCAGTTGCATAGCTACGCCAAAACCCTGCTGGATGTGAATAAAGTGGCCGAAGCGTGGAAAGTTTTATTGGCCAACGCCTGAAATATTGCGTAATTTTAAGGTTCTAAATTATTAAAAATAATAGCATGGAAGTAACAGGAATTTTAAAGGTAAAATTTGATACCAATGTAGTTAGCGAACGTTTTAAAAAGCGTGACTTTGTACTGACCGTAGAGCCGGGTTCACCTTACCCGCAGCATGTAACTTTTCAATTAGTACAGGATAAAGTAAATATACTCGACAATTTTAATGTTGGCGACGAAGTGAAAGTATTGTTCAACCTGAAAGGCCGTGAGTGGACCTCGCCACAGGGTGAAATAAAATACTTTAATACCATTGATGCGTGGAGAATGGAAAAAGTTAGTCAAGGTTCAGGTACCTCACAACAAAGCAATAATGCCGGAAATATGGAGAACAACAATCCTCCCGTATTCACCAGCACTTCAGCAGATGATGATCTGCCCTTCTAAATGAAACAAAAAACGAGCGGGGTCTTCTCCGCTCTTTTTTTATGAATAAGATCCTTCTCATATACACAGGCGGCACCATCGGGATGATGCAGGACGTCAAAAGTGGTTCGCTTAAGCCTTTTAACTTCAAACATCTTACGAAGCAGGTTCCCGAGCTTACGAGGTTCCAGCTTGATCTTCATTCGGTTTCTTTTAAGAAACCTATTGACAGCAGCAATATGCATCCGCGTGTTTGGGTTGAGTTGGCTGAAACGATCGAGAAGAACTATAACAAATATGACGGCTTTGTGATCCTGCACGGAAGCGATACGATGTCGTACACCGCTTCTGCGCTTAGCTTTATGCTGGAGAATTTGAGTAAGCCCGTTATACTTACGGGTTCGCAATTACCGATCGGAATAATCCGTACCGATGGGAAAGAGAATTTAATTACTGCGATTGAAATTGCCGCTGCCAAAGGAAAGAACGGCAAACCGCTTGTTCCTGAGGTTGCCATTTATTTTGAATATGAATTGTATCGCGGCAACCGTACGCTGAAATATAATTCAGAGCATTTCGACGCGTTCAAATCACCAAACTACCCGGTTCTTGCGGAGGCCGGCGTGCACATCAATTACAATTTCAACGCCATTGCGAACGCATCTACCAAAAAGCTAACGGTGCATAAGGCGCTAGACAATGATATTCTTGTTTTTAATTTGTTCCCCGGAATTTCAAAAAAGATCACGCAGTCCATTTTAAATACATCAGACATCAAGGCCATCATCCTGCACAGTTTTGGCGCCGGCAATGCTCCCACCGATGAGTGGTTCATTGACCTATTAAAAAAGCAGATCGACAAAGGCGTGATCATTTACAACGTAACACAATGCCTCGAGGGCCGTGTGATACAGGGCAAATACCAAACCAGCGTTCAATTACAAAAGATCGGCGTTGTGAGTGGCGAGGATATTACTTTGGAAGCTGCAGTTACCAAACTGATGTTCTTGCTGGGACAGAAACTGCCACTGCAAAAAATTAAAAATTTACTAGGAATTAATTTGAGGGGCGAGATCTCTTAAACCCTTACCCCTATCACAAGAATATCATCCGTTTGTTCCATCCCGCCCTTCCAGCTTTCAATGTTTTCGCCTAAGGCTTTTTGCTGGGCGCTCATGTCAATACCATTGATGGAAAGGAGCAATTCTTTAAACCGCTTGGTCATGAATTTCTTGTTGCCGGCTCCAAATTGGTCGGCAAAGCCGTCTGAGAAGATATAAATCGTATCGCCTTTTTTGAGTTCTATTTTATGTTCTGTGAATTCCTGCTTATCGTCGGTAAAGCCGCCGATGGCGGCTTTGGTAGCTTTGATCTCTTCTATTTCCGTACTTCCCTTGCGAACGATCCAAAGCGGCCTATTGGCGGCCGCGTAAGAAACCGAGCTCATTTCCTTATTGAAAACACATAGTGCAATGTCCATTCCATCTCGCGTAGAATCCTGGCTGCCCGACTGGCGTAATACTTTTTTGATGAGGCGGTTGAGTGATTGAAGCAAAGTGCCCGGGCTTTGGGTGTGATTTACGGCCTCGTTGAGCTTTTCCATGCCCAGCATGCTCATGAAGCCACCGGGCACGCCGTGGCCCGTACAATCTGCAGCGGCTATCATGATCTTATCCTTCTCTTTGTGGAACCAGTAAAAATCGCCACTTACAATGTCCTTGGGCTTAAATAGAACAAAGGATTGCGGAAGCGCCGCAACAATATCCTGCAAGGGAGTAAGCACCGCACCCTGTATGCGTTTCGCGTAATTAATACTGTCGGTTATCTCACGCTTCTGTTCTTCGATATGCTCTTTCTGCTTCACCACCTCAGCCGTGCGTTCAGTCACTTTCTCTTCCAGGATCCTTTTCTCCTGCTGCAGTTTTTTCTCGCGGGCTTTAACAAATATTCCGACAAACAAAATTAAAAATGCGGCACAGCCAATAAAGAACCATTTAGTGAGGTACCATGGCGGACTGATAGTGAAATAAAACACAGCCGGTTCAGTATTCCAGACACCATTGGCCCCGCGTGATATAACTTTGAACTTATAATTTCCGGGAGAAAGTCCCGAAAAAGTGATCTCGGTCTCACTTCTTTCCGGCGACCAATCGGAAGAAGCTCCTTCAAGCATGTATTTGTACCGAACCTGTTTGGGGTTGGTAAGTGAGATTCCCGTATAGGAAAACGTAAGATGATTCTCAGAAGAAGGCAGCACTAATGTAGAAGGCAGGTTGAACCAGCCGCTTACGGAATCGGCTCTTTCACTCCAGTTAACTTCTTTAAAGAACAATTTCAATCCGGTAATATGAACCCGGGGGGGCTCCGGATGTTTTATTTCCGCTTTTTCATTAAAGCGAGTAAGGCATTTTACAGTCCCTATCCATACATTATCCTTACTATCCTTGAAGATCGAGTTGTCGTTACACTCCACGCCAATGAAGCCATCGCCGGCATCATAGTTTCGGATGCCCGTTACCGAACCTTTCTTGTCAAGATAAATACGACACAATCCGTTTGTCGTTCCGGCCAACAATTCTGTTTTAGAAAGAAATAAAAGCGATTTGATGGAGTTAGTTCCTAAAATGCTGTCCCCGGCAATGAATTTTATTTTTTTCTTTTCTTTTGAGCCTGCATCCATTTTGTAGATGCCGCCGGAGTTGGTACCTATCCAAATATTTCCGTCATCATCCTCTACAAGGCTGTTCACTTCCTTCGAATCCAATCCTTCAGCTTCATCGTAGCTGGTTATCTTGCCGTCGCCCGGGTAACTTATCAGTCCCCCTTCTCCGCCAAACCATAAAACACCTTTACTGTCTTCCAGTATCGTATAAATACCTTTTTCTTCAATGCCCAGTGACTCTAAAGGCATATTCAAAAATTTCACGCCATCAAACCGACTTATGCCTTCGTTAGCACCACACCAAACTATCCCACGGTTGTCCACGAGGATACAATGCACAAAATTATCCAGCAATCCTTCGTTTTCCGTGAAAGTAATGAATTTCTTTCCGTCGTATTTTACAATTCCATAACCAAAGATCGCTGCCCATACGTAGGGGTTAATGTTGTTTTTTCCGATTGAAACACTATACACCGAATTATCCGGCAATCCTTCGGCGGTTGTAAATTTATTGACAGTCGCGCGCACAGAATCCGGATTGAATTTCATAAGGCCCGTGCCTGCCATGGCCAGCCACAATTTTCCGAAACCATCTTCGCTGATACAATTAACAAGATTCCCCGGTAAAATATTCTTATCTGAATAATGGGTAAAAACATCGCCGGTGTATTTACATAAGCCCCCGCCATTCGTTCCTATCCAGATATTCTTCTCGCTGTCTTCAAAAGCACAGAGTGCCATATTCACAGGAAGGCCGTCTTTTACAGTGTAACTTTTATAGATTTCACTACCCGCGGTTTTTTTAATGACCCCGTCGGAATAGGTAGCGAACCAGAGGCCGCCCATGCTCGAACAACTTATGTCCCAGACCTTATCCACAAAAATAGAAGGGCGCTTAATAGAAACAGAAGATAGATCCTGTTCAGGATCTATACAAAACACGCCCGCGTCTAAAGTTCCAAACCACATGATGCCACTTTCGTCTCTTTCAACAGAAAGGGTAACTCCACCGGGAACGCTTCCCTTTACAACATTGGCTTTAGATTGCCCATTTTCTTCGGTTATCAAGCTGAGGCCCTCCATAGTGGCCAGCCAAACTCGCCCCTTTTTATCGGATCGCATCGAGAAAACAGTATTATTGCTCAGCCCTTTACTTTGGTCTATCACTTCTATTTTAAACGAATCTGCACCGTTTTTTGTCTTGGGGCCCACTGAAGTTATTTTGTTCGCTCCGCCATCATCAGTACCAGCCCAGATGGTTCCTTTTTCATCTTCAAGCAGGCTCAATACGGTTGTTCCCGCAAGTCCGGAGCCTTTACTTAGTTTGTTGAATCTGTATCCATCGTAAATAAAGATACCCTCATCCTTGGTACCGGCCCAGATACGGCCTTTACTGTCCTGTATTACGCAGCGCACCGTGCGCGCGGTAAATCCATCGTTCTTGCCGTAAACTTTAAATCTTGTGCCGTCAAAGCTGCAAAGCCCTCCCCCATCGGTTGCTAACCATAAAAAACCGCGTTTATCCTGCGCGATGCTATAAATAGTTGAACTGGGTAGACCCTGTTCGAAAGAATAGGCCCGGAAACGCGAATTTTGGGCGCACAGCAAAGCGGTAAACCAGAGGAATGCAAGAAGGAAACGACCAGTGGTTTTCACTCTGAAGAATTGTTCACTAAAATAGCTAAGAATTCGGCAAAGCGCCAAAGAATTTTACAAAGAAATAAGTCTTATTTCTTAATGAAGATGAACTGTCCGCCTTCATCGCCGGCACCCTTAACAGGAGAAAGCTTAGGGCTTTGATCAGAGTTATTGATCACCGGGATCTTGATCTTATTATATAGCTGGGAAGCATCGAAATACTTATTCGCGTTCTCGTTAAGTGTTTTCAGAAAATAGTAGGCAAAGATAGAGTGCCCGTCTTTTCCACCATCCATCACCGGCTCTATTCCTCCCGAGGTCATTGCCTGGCGTGAAACAAGTCCGTGCACCTCTTTGTAATATTTTTCTGATTCCTCGAAAGGAACCGATACTGTGTTTCCGCGGAAGATATCACCACTGAAACAAGCGTCGGAAACAAGTAGTGTGTGTTTGGATTTGATGCCGCTCAAATAAGTTTGCAGATCGCTATTTGAAATGTATTTGGAGGTAGAAGTTCCTTCCGCGTCAACCGGGATCCAGAAACCTTTATTGAGCTCTTTTTTGAACTCGCCATGGCCCGAGTAATAAACGAATACATTATCCTGCTCTTTGGCATTCGCGATAAGCCACTCAAATTCATCAATGATCTTTTCGCGGGTAGCCTGTTCGTTGTAAAGGGTGCGGAAAACATCGAACTTGTATTTACCAAGGGAGGTTTCCATCGCTTTCGCATCGCTCACCGCGTTCTTTAAAGGTGCCCAGGTTCCTTTATATTTATCAATACCAATGATAAGAGCGTAGTATTTGCCCACAACCATTTCCTTTGATTTAGAAACATTCAGGCCTTTCATCGGATCGGCACTTCCTCGATATTCGGAGGTAGCCACGTCATTGCTACTGCCACTGGAGTTCTCATCTACCACAAGCGTGGGTTCCTTACCACTATACTTGTATTCATACCCATCCATGTGGCTGAAACATTTTACAACTGTCTTAATAAAGTTCTTTTCATTCAGAAAAGGGGTCTTTTCATGGATCTCGTTCGATACGATGGATGTATAGTTACAATCAACGAATTTAAAAGAGCAAGAGATCTCACCTGAAGAATACGATGGACTGGATACAGAATAAGCTATGGTGATGATCTGGCACTGGTCGAATTTATTCGAATACAGCACAGAAGCATCCATGAGATTGGGGAAGTTGTGTTGCTTAAGGATACCTTTTATTTTTCGGTTGATCGTATCCTTGTATTGAGTGTTCACATTATCTTCCTTCAGTACAAAGTACTTATAGGTATTCAACTGGTTATAAGCCGGGTTTTGGGCAAACAGCGCCCCCGCGTTCAAAAATAACGCGAGGAGGCTGAAGCACAATGTATATCTAAGTAAGGTCTTGATCATTCCTTGTTTTAGTAATTATCCCAGCAAAAACCTTACCAACTCATACGATAACCCAGGTTTATCATAAAGGCGTTGAGGCTCTTGGTGTTGTCATCGCCCGCTCCGCTTTGCTTGGTGCCGATGCCGAACTTGTTGGAAACAAAACGTACCCCAAAGATAATGGGGGAATTCGATTTAAGATCAAAACCGCCGATCCACGACATTTGACCGGTTACGCCGGTAATGTCATTCTCAGTTGTTTTGCCGCTGTAGACATATTTCTCATGCCCGCCACGGAAAATAGACAGTTGGGGGCCAAAAAATCCGCGGATATGTTCCGATATCGGGAAATACGCGCAAATTGGAATATCTACGAAACGATAATACGAAGTATGCGTAGTTGTATTGGTTGAAAGCGTACTGTCAAAATTCCCGGTAAGGGTATTTTGAGTAACTGTATACACCTGGTTCTCCTTTACATTCTTCGAACCTTTTAGGGTCCAAAGGAAATCAACCTGCACGCCTATCCTGTCCCAAAGTTCGCCGTTCACGAACAAACCTGCCTGGCCACCCGGCAACATCCTATCGCCGGAAAATTTGGCCATGTTCACGCCCAACTTGGGGCCGTATGTAAATTGCGCCACGCCGGTACTAAAAAGCCCCAGGACAGCGATCAATAATAATATCTTTTTCATGTTTTTCATTTTAAAAATTATTGTTTTCAATGCAATGCTTATTTCCAGAACTGCCACCATTTCTTTGCAGGAGGTGTGCCGCCCAGGTTAAAAGATCCATCTCTGTTTAACATTACGTTAACCGATTTGCCACTGTAAAAAGGATTGTGCGCCCTGTTATAACTGCTATCGAGCGCGTTGATGTTCTTCTCATCATAATACTGAATGGTATTCCCGTTAATGATAAGTCCTGCACCATTGTTTATACCATTTGTGGTAAGATACGACATAAGATCGCCTTCTTTATTGAACATGGCATACACAGTTTGATATTTTTTATCGTAGAACAGGTCGCCCGATTTTTGTGATTCTTCGTTCGAGGTCTGGCGCTGTACTTCCAGGTAATTAACGGTATTATACACGTACATGATACGTTTTTTTACCCTGTAATTGAAACTCAGCATTTGAGATCCGGTTTCCTGCATGTAATAGATATCAAAAGGCTCAATGCCCAATACATCTATCACCTGTTTTACTTTCATGTTGGGCTTTAATTGCGAGATCTTTACCACATCTGTAAAAGGCGGTGCTATGTAACGACTGCAGGAAGCCAGCGTTACACATATCAGCAAGGCCGATACGATTTTCATTGTTTTGCTCATAAAATAAATAGTTATTATTTGGTTCGAGGCGAAGCTACACAAAATAAACCCCAGGCAGATGACGTTCGTCTAAAATTCACGCGGAAATACTACAAATACAACATATGCCTCACCCTTTCGGGTGATTATTTTACGTATCGGAAATTCTTTCCTAAATATCCCGCTGAATTTCCCAATTGCTCCTCGATGCGCAGCAGCTGGTTGTATTTCGCGATCCTGTCGCTGCGGGAGGCGGAACCGGTTTTGATCTGACCGCAATTAAGAGCTACGGCTAGATCTGCAATGGTAGTGTCTTCGGTTTCACCGCTGCGATGACTCATTACCGAAGTGTAGCTGTTCATGTGGGCCATGTTCACGGCCTCAATGGTTTCTGATAAAGTCCCGATCTGGTTCACTTTAACAAGGATGGAGTTGGCGGCGCCTTTATTGATCCCATCCGCCAGGCGGTTTACATTCGTAACAAAAAGATCGTCGCCTACCAATTGCACAGTGTCTCCCACTTTTTCTGTGAGACCGATCCATCCGTCCCAATCGTCTTCGGCACAACCATCTTCGATGGAGATGATCGGGTATTTCTTGCACCAGTCGGCCCAGTATTTTACCATCTCAGCGGATGTTAATTCATCGCCTGTAGATTTTTTGAATTTGTAGATCTTCTTCTTGGCATCGTAAAATTCAGAAGCAGCGGCATCCATGGCGATATAAATATCTTCGCCGGGTTTGTAGCCTGCGGCTTCGATAGCCTGCAATACGTATTTTAAAGCTTCTTCGTTCGATTTGATATTGGGAGCGAAACCACCTTCATCACCTACATTGGTAGAAAGGCCTTGTTTTTTTAAGACTGCTTTTAAATGATGGAACACTTCTGTTCCCATGCGCAAACCTTCCGAAAAACTTTCGGCTCCAACAGGCATGACCATGAATTCCTGGAAGTCGATTCCGTTATCGGCGTGCGCGCCTCCGTTCAGGATATTCATCATGGGGATAGGAAGAAGATTTGCGTTAACTCCGCCTACGTAACGATACAAAGGTTGGCTCAGGGCTTCTGCTGCCGCGCGTGCGCAGGCGAGAGAAACACCAAGAATAGCATTGGCTCCTAAACGGGCTTTGTTCTCTGTTCCATCGATCTCGATCATCTTCGCATCGATCTCGTTCTGGTTGAAGATCTGCATGCCTTTCAGCCCTTCCAGTAAAATGGTATTTACATTCTCAACAGCTTTGTTCACGCTTTTGCCCATGTATTGGGTCTTATCATTATCGCGCAGCTCAACAGCTTCGTGGGTTCCGGTAGAAGCGCCCGAAGGAACCGCGGCACGACCCACATGACCCGAATCTGTGAAAACTTCAACTTCAACCGTAGGGTTTCCGCGAGAATCTAAGATCTGGCGGGCCTGGATATGATAAATGTAAGCCATAAAGGAAATTTTGGGCAAAGATAAGGTCTGAATTCAAGATTAGGAATGCAGAGTTAAGAATTGTGAATTAATGGTGAAAAGGAGTTTAACTGGCTGAAAATGAGGGCATATTAAAAGACTAATAGTAACTAGCGCTGAATATATGTCTTGGAAACAGGTACGTTCTTGTTATTAATTAGATCGATGGCCATCATGCGAGTTTCCATATCCAGTCGGCGGGGGTCTTTGCGGTCAATATCGCCCTTGAGGTATTTCTCTATCATTAAACTAACTATCGGTGCAGAGAATGTTCCACCAAAACCGCAATTCTCAACTACACAGGCTATCGCAATTTTGGGATTGTCTTTGGGCGCAAAGGCAAGGAATACGGCATGGTCTTTTCCATGTGGGTTTTGCGCAGTGCCGGTTTTTCCGCACATCGCGATTCCCTTTATGGCCGACAAATAACCTGTTCCTCCAGGCTGCATTACTTTTTCCATACCATCTACCACGGGCAAAAAATATTGCCCAGGGACATTACAAAAGTTCTTTATCTTGAATTTTGGATCTGTTTTTTTCTCCTCTCCTAATCCACGAATAATGTGCGGCGTATAAAAATATCCATGATTAGCTATACAGGCCACCACGTTGGCCATCTGCACCGGAAGAATGGTTAACTCAGCCTGCCCTATTCCCAATGAAACAATACGATTGGCAAAGAGATTTCCTTCTCCAAAAACTTTGTAGTAATACTTTAAACTCGGTACGTTGCCTCCATATTCGTAGGGAAGGTCTGTACCTAATTTCTTACCTACACCAAAACTCATCACATTGTCGCGCCATTTATTATATCCGTCGGCAAAAGTTCCTCCCGGGTGATGGTCAACTATGCTTTTAAATACGTAAGAAAAATACGAATTGCACGACGCCTGTATGGCGCGCTCAAGATCGCTCGATCCTGCGTGGTGACAATATGGTTTGTTGCCCATGGGAGCGTAGCCGTGACTACATGGATAAACTGTTTGAGGAGTGAGGACGCCTTCCTTCAGGCCCACCAGCGCGTCGATCAGTTTGAAAACAGAACCCGGAGGGTATGCGCCCATTAAAGCGCGATTGAATAAAGGAATGCCGGCCGTATCTTTTTGTAAAACACCATAGTTCTTCGAACGTTCGCGGCCTACCATGAGATTGGGATCGTAAGTTGGACTGGTAACCAAAGCAAGAATCTCGCCTGTACTTGGATCAATGGCCACCACGCTTCCTTTCTTTCCCTGCATCAGTTTTTCTCCATACTCCTGCAGATCAGCGTCGATCGTACAATAGAGCGCTTTTCCTGAAATAGCGAGTGTGTCGTAGGAACCGTTCGCGTAATGCCCCACAACCTTGTTGTTTACGTCAACCATTTCCACTTTGGTTCCGTTCACGCCGCGCAACTCCTTCTCGTATGCTTTTTCTATTCCACTGATACCGATGTAATCGCCCTCTTTGTAATAAGGATCTTTTTCAGCTTGGGCTTTGCTAACCTCGCCGATGTAACCCAGCAAGTGGGCCGCGATCTTTTTAGGATAACGCCTCAAGCTTCTTTTTTGAATGAAGAATCCCTGGAAGCGGTACATTTTCTCTTGTAGCTTGGCGTACACTTCAGAAGAGATCTGCTTTTCGAAATAGGATTCTTTGCGCGGCGTAAGTTTTGCCTTTTTCATCCGCTTCGAGAAACCGGCGGTGTCAATACCCAAAACGCTGCAAAGCGCCATGGTGTCGCAGGATTTTACATTCTTCGGAACAACCATTAAGTCGTAAGCAAGGTCGTTGAGCAGAAGCAGTTTTCCTTTACGATCGTAAATATATCCGCGTACCGCATACTCCGTACGATAACGAAAAGCGTTGTTCCGCGCGTCTACAACAGATTGTTTATCGATGACCTGCATATAAAAAAGACGGCAGATATAGATCAGCGCGACCAGAACGAAAACGCCACCTATGATAAATTTCCGGCTCTCTAAATGTCTGCTGCTTTTCATCTGGACGGTGATTGAAGACTGTTATGGCCAGATGGAAGACGCAACCTACATTTTCTTGTCAGCGAAATATTTGTCTGTGGGCCTTTCATTTAGGTAAGTCTTTCTGAGTTAGACCGGTAAAAAAGGAATTGCAGCATGTACACGAAACCGAATGTAGCGACACTGCTGCACAATACGCGTAAAAAAGTGCGGAAGAACTCGCGGAAGGAAAAAGCTTCGAGGTAGAACAAAACCAAGTGATGCGCGAAGATGAGTATCAACGCATAGGAAATGAACCAGGCCGCCCCCATATACGACATCGTTGGTTTATGGTTTTCCTCGTAGCCTTCGCGGGGAGACAAGAGTTTAAGTACAAAACCACGCATAAGTGCCATGAAAACACAAGCCGAAGCGTGCATACCCTGTGTATCATAAAAAAGATCTACACAGAGGCCGAACACAAAGGAGATAAGCAGCACCAGGGGTTTGTTTGTATTAAAGGGTAGCAACATGATAAAAAGGATATACGGGAAGAAAATGAAGTAACGCCCCAGGTGAATATTCTTCACGATGAGTGCCTGCAATAAAAGCAGCACCAAAAAACGCACTATGTTACGGCCTATCTCACTTATCATCCTTATCGTGTTTTTGAGAATTTACTTCCAGCGAATCCTGCTCGGCCTTAAAGAAATTCTTAACCACATAAACATGGTTCACTTTCCTGAAATTGGTTGCGAGGTTGATCTTCACGGTAAAAAAAGCGTCGCCGCTCTTTCTTTCAAAATGACTTACGGTTCCAACCATGATACCTTCCGGGAAAATAGATGATAATGCACTTGTTACCACGGTATCACCCACTTTGAACTTCGCATGAATGGGAATATCCGTTAGCGTGGCGCTTGAGTAATCGTCGTCTTTTTCCCAGTTAAGTGGCCCGTAAGAACCATCTCGCTTGAGTTTGCAATTTATTTTTACGTCTTTGTGAAGCACTGAAAGTGCTGAGCAGTAGTTCTCTGAAACATCCTTCACAATGCCAACGATACCTTCGGTATTGATGATCGACATATCGTGTGCGATGCCCTGCGCCCGGCCAACATTCAAGGTAAGGTAATTGCTGCGCAGGTTGGTGGAGTTATTAATGATCTTCGCAGCGATGTAGGTATATTTTTGTTTGTAAAGTGTGTCATTACGCACAAAGTCTTTTAGATTGATGAATTCATATGCGGAAGACTTCATGATATTCTTAAGCCGCGTGTTCTCATCCGAAAGCCTTTGGTTCTCGTCTCTCAGAGAAAGATACTCTTTGGTGTTGGCAACCATTTCGTAGGTCTTGGCCGACATTGCGTTGGCCGAGTTGATGATATGCGTGCTTTGCAGGCTGCGGTTCTTCACCATTAAAAGAACGCAGGCTGCCTGCAATACAAAGAAGAGCAGGTAGTAATAGTTCTTTATGGCAAAATTTAAAAGCGCGCGCATTTTGTAGAAGCGGGATTATGAAATAAAAATGCGGAATTAACCGACAGACAGACTTGTAAAAAAACGAATTTTCTCAACCGAAAACTGTTAGCAGTAAAACGGCCTATTTGATCAGGAACGGGAATCGGTGGATGTTCTTCAGGGCAATACCGGTTCCGCGGGCCACAGCGCGCAGCGGGTCTTCGGCAATGTGCACAGGCAACTTCGTTTTCATGGAGATACGTTTGTCCAAACCACGCAGCAACGAACCACCACCTGCAAGGTAAATACCTGTACGGTAGATGTCGGCCGATAGCTCGGGAGGCGTCATCTCAAGGGCGTTCAGGATAGCTTCCTCCACTTTCGAGATAGATTTATCCAGCGCGTGGGCTACCTCAACATAACTTACGTGGATTTCTTTAGGGATACCTGTCATGAGGTCCCTTCCATGCACCGGGTAATCAGGAGGAGGATTCTCGATCTCGGTCATAGCAGCACCTACTTCTATTTTCACGCGCTCTGCGGTACGTTCACCGATCAGGATGTTGTGCTGGCGGCGCATGTACTCCTCTATGTTCGCGGTAAAGTCGTCACCCGCGATACGCACCGATTTATCGCAAACAATACCCCCGAGGGCGATAACCGCGATCTCGCTGGTACCACCGCCGATGTCAATGATCATATTTCCTACAGGTTCTTCTACATCAATTCCCATACCGAGAGCAGCCGCCATAGGCTCGTGGATCATGTAAACCTCTTTAGCACCGGCATGTTCCGCGCTGTCGCGAACGGCACGTTTTTCCACCTCCGTGATACCGGAAGGGATGCAAATTACCATACGCAAAGAGGGCTGGAAGAACTTACGGCCCGGGTTGATCATTTTGATCATCCCTTTGATCATTTCCTCCGCAGCCTGGAAGTCGGCAATAACTCCATCCTTTAACGGACGTATAGTTTTGATGTTCTCATGCGTTTTACCGTGCATCTGCTGGGCCTGCTTGCCCACGGCAATTACCTTGCCCGTGCTACGGTCAACCGCCACGATACTGGGTTCGTCAACCACCACCTTGTCGTTACAAATGATAATGGTGTTCGCCGTTCCTAAGTCGATCGCGATTTCCTGGGTTAAAAAATTAATTAATGCCATAAGTGAGATTATACAGATTTACGTAGATCCTTTTTAAAAGTTTCATTAATGTTTAAAATGTCTGGTTCCGGTCATTACCATAGCCATGTTATGCTCGTTGCAATAGGCAATGCTCTCTTTGTCTTTGATACTTCCACCGGGCTGAACAACGGCTTTAATGCCGGCTTTATCGGCTATCTCCACACAGTCGGGGAACGGGAAGAAGGCGTCGCTGGCCATCACGGCTCCATTCAGGTCAAAACCAAAGCTCTGCGCCTTGGCGATGGCCTGCCGTAAGGCGTCAACACGCGAAGTTTGGCCTGTTCCGCTTGCCAGCAGCTGGTTGTTCTTTGCCAACACGATGGTGTTCGATTTGGTGTGCTTAACCAGTTTATTGGCAAATAACAGGTCTTTTACCTGTTCTTTAGTTGGAGCAAGCGTAGTGGCGGGGTTCAGGTCTTTTTCGGTTTCGGTCTTCAGGTCACGTTCCTGCTCGATCAC
>JANWKZ010000145.1 GCA_025451115.1 Bacteroidia bacterium
ACATTGACCGCCGGTGCGCAGGACAGTATCCAGATCTTTGTGGCCGCCATCGATACAGCCGGAAAATGGAAATGGGCTTTAGCAGGTGGTGGACAGGATGAGGACCGCGGAACCGGTTTGGCCTGCGATGATTCCTGTAATGTATTCAATGGAGGTTTCTATCATGCTAACGCCCTCTTCGGAACTATTGCCGCATCAGGTCTCGGAAAAAAAGAAATTTATGTAGCGAGGATCATTGACGGTTGTCCTTCTCCGCAGGTTGTCGTGAGCCAGGCAGACGCGAGTTGTAACGGGTTTTGTGATGGTACTGCGAGTGCGGGTATCTCTAACATCAATGGTCCGCTCACTTATACCTGGAGTACCAATCCTGTACAGAACACGGTCAATGCTTCCAATCTCTGCGCCGGGATATACACAGTTACTATAGGCGATACGGTGGGCGGGATCTATACGCAAACGGTGAGTATTGGTGAACCTCCTGCTATCTTAGCAAATACAAATGGATCTATCACCTGTAACGCAGTCTGTACAGGCAGCGCTACCGTTTCCGTTTCCGGTGGTGTGCCCTTTTATACTTATTCATGGAATACCACACCTGTGCAGACCTCGGCAAGCGCTACCAATCTCTGCGCCGGCAATTATACCTGCACCATTACTGACTCTATCGGTTGCATCAATACACAAACAGTAAGCATAGCTTCTGCTGCGACCATTACCACATCTGTAACAAGCACAAACCTGGTCTGCAACGCGCAGTGTTACGGAGCCGCAGCGGTTTCTGTTTCCGGAACGGGCTCTCCCCTAACCTATTCATGGTCTACCAACCCGGTGCAAACGGGCACTTCGATCAGTAATATCTGCGCGGGTAATTATTCCTGCACAATTACAGATACCAATGGTTGCAAGAAGGTGGAAGTTATCACCATCACCCAACCCGCTCCTATTCTACTTAACGTAACTATTTCCCCTATCACCTGTAATGGAGCTTCAAATGGATCGGCTACGGTTACTGTTTCGGGTGGAGCCTCTCCTTATACTTATTTCTGGAATACAACGCCTTCGCAAAACACAAACATCGCCACAGGTTTGTCGTTCGGAAATTATACGGTTATAGTTTCAGATTCCAGCGATTGCGTAGCGAGCGAAGATGTGGTGCTTGCCGATGTTCCGGTAAAAGATACACTTGCCATAAGCGGAACCTATTGCATACAGGACCCCACGGTGCAATTGCAGGCTCCCGCACCGGCTTTACCGCCTTATCAGTGGTATACAGGCAGTACTTTTATTCCGGGTGCTACAACTTCTTCCTACATGGCTTCTACTGCCGCAACGGGCGGTTATTCGGTTGCATGGTATTACGGCGGTTGCAATTACATCAGCACGACTTTACTGGCAACTATTTACCCCGATATTGCAAAACTGCCGCAAACCAATATTTTCACACCGAACGGAGACAAGCTTAATGATGAATTCATTCCTTTCTCAACCGAACCTCCTTTCTCTTTCACGTTTCAGCAATTGGAAACGATGCTTGAGGAGTATGAGTTGGATGTATTCGACCGTTGGGGAAAATTACTGTTCAGCACCAATGCGATCACAAACAGCTGGAACGGAAAAGGAAAAAGCGGCGATGCGGTGCCCGAAGGCACCTATTACTGGATAGCAAAGTATAAGTCGCGCTGCACTTCTGCCACGGAGCAAAACCTGAAAGGTTTTGTGCAACTAAGCCGTTGATCTTATCTATCCCGGGGCAGTTCGGCTATTTTAATACCCCTTCTACCGAAGAATTAGTGCTTCAGGCCTTTCTTCAACTATCTTTGTAAGATGCCTGTTAAAGACCGTTCGGTGATCCAGTAGAACTTCTGCTAGCCTTCGTTTCTTACTTGAATTATTAAAGCAGAACTTTACTGATGGAAGATTTAAAAAAAACCAAAGACGCGGATCAATATTGGCAGACCGATCTGTCAGGAAACGAATACCTGAATTCCGAAAAAAAGGAACGCCTGCAGATCCTTCACAAAAAAATGATCTCCGAGATCCAGGACTACGCTATTGTACTGCTGGATGTAGATGGAACCATACTTACCTGGAACAAAGGCGCCGAAAAGATAAAAGGGTATAAAGAATCTGAAATACTGGGGCAGAACTTCCGTATTTTCTATATGCCACAGGACAGGCAGGATAAATTACCGGAGAAATTGATCGACCTGGCCAAGTCAGAAGGCCGGGCCAAGCATATTGGCAGAAGATTGAAAAAGGACGGCACCATCTTTTGGGGGAGTATCCTTATCACCGCCATTCACGATGAGGACGGGAATGTAATTGGCTTCACCAAGCTCACCAAAGAGCTTCCTGAAGGCGTTATCACCGATTAGTCCGACTATTAAAAAACAGTTTTAGGCCATTCAAAAAAGCCTGCTGTCAAATAGCACGATTCCCCTTTTACTTTCACTGCTAGCTTTAACGGAAATGCTTACACTTTTTCGATATGCGCTATGCGGACTAAGCGCTCTGTTGTTTTCCTGTTCTATCAGGAATCCGGAATACACGGTGGCCACCGTTGTGGTTCCAGATCTATACGGTAAGGGCTGCGTGATCCAGTACTACGCGCAAGGCAAACGACATGTAACTATAGGCCCCCGCCTGAAACACCTGGCCAGAGGTGAGAAATTTGCTTTGTATTACGATCGCCTTAAACCATTCAAGATCGAACTACTTACCGAAGAACCTTTATTCGAACCCGGTGAAACCACGCAGTGTGCTGAGGGAAAGATAGTGAAATGTGTAAACGGAACCTGGTCTAAAGTACATTACAGCTACGAGGTGAGCGGAAAAAGTTATAAAAAAACCCAGGTGATAGCAGGAAACTATAATGGAAGTATAAGTGGTAAGTGTTTTATAGAGTACTGGGCTTCTGATCCCCAGCGCTCGGTATTGCTTACACCCGGGTTTAATTTATCGCCTTAACAATAACAAAACAACTGAAGGCTACGGTCCAGAAAACAATAGTAGCCCAGAAAACTGTAACATGTATGTTTATCGGGTCTCCCTCCCGGAGTTTACCCGTAAGCCTTGCAACCAGCGCCTTCATTCTAAATTGGTTTAAGAATCTACCTTAAAATTAAAGAAAACGGCGCGAAATTGCCAAAATGGAATGCCGAAAATATCAACAAAAACGCTAATTACGTGTTTTCACGTATCCTCAAACGAGGTTCAGGCGCTGCATCAATTGCTCCTTGTAAAGTCGGCCTATTGGAATGGTAAGGCCCTTTGTGGTCATATATAAAGTGTTCTCTTCCACTGTTTTAACCTTACCCAGGTTAACTATAAATGAACGATGCACCCTAACAAATCGCTTCGAGGGAAGCTTAGACTCCATGTGCTTCATGGAAGAATGGATCACATACTTGGTATCGCCTGCAACTACGTTCACATAGTCGGCATTGGCCTCGGTATAATCAATATCGTTCATGGCCACCTTCTGCAGCCTGTTCTGGTGGCGAACGAAGATGAAATCGGCGTTCTGGGTATCCTGTCTGAAACCGAACTCGGCCATACGGGCCTTATCAATGGCCTTTAAAAAGCGATCGTAGTTAACGGGCTTTACAATATAATCCGTTACGTTGCTGTCATAGGCTGCAGCGGCATAATCCTTCTTGCCGCTTACAATGATCACCTGGGGTATATCTTTAAATGTATTGAGGAAATCGAGTCCGTTTATCTCGGGCATTTCAACATCCAGTAAAATAAGGTCAATATATTTTTCTTCCTTAAGAACAGTCATGGTCTCGCGTATGCTGGAACAGGACGCTACAAGTTCAAGATCATCATTACGCTCTACACATATCTTCAGAAGGTCACGGGAAACAGGATCATCATCGACAATAATAACTCTCATAAATAAAAAATTTTATCTAAAGTAGTAAATTAAAGGTAATAACAAAATTTATTTATACCCATTCTAAGCTTCTTAACCTCCCTTAACATTTAGTACTTTAGCCCCGTGAAAGCTGTGGTTTACTATATCTGCCTCCCTTTTCTATACCTGCTTTCGGCCCTGCCTTTCTGGCTGTTCTATGGGGTTGCAGACTTTTTTTATGTACTGCTTTACTATGTGTTCGGATACCGCCGTAAGGTGGTGATGCAGAATCTCCGCAACTCATTCCCAAATAAGGACGAGAAGGAATTGAAGAAACTGGAGGCTCGTTTTTATCGCTACCTCTGCGATCTTTTTTTAGAGACATTTAAGACGCTTACCATCGGTAAGCAAGCCATGCTGAAGCGTTGTGCCCTCGACCCTGCTTCGCTCGAACTTTTTAATTCCTATGCCGCGCAAAACAGATCTGTGATCATAGTAATGGGCCATTTTGGTAACTGGGAGTGGGCGGGCAATACCTTCAGTCTATTGGGAAAACATCATTTGTATGTGATCTACCACCCGCTCAGCAATAAATATTTCAACAACCTAGTAGTTAAAATGCGTACGCGTTTCGGTACCGGCCTCATAGAGATGCGCAATACCATTCGTGATATGATCTCTAAAAGAAAGGAGCTCAGCGCAACCGCGTTCATTGCAGATCAAACGCCTCCGCCCGAGGGCGCCTACTGGACCCAATTCCTCAACCAGGATACGCCCATTTTTTGGGGAACTGAAAAGATCGCGAGAAAGCTCAATTATCCCATCATTTACGTAAGTGTAAAACGGGTAAAGCGTGGTCATTACAATATCTTCGCGGAGACTTTGGTGGAAGATCCGGCCACTACGGCGGAGGGCGAAATATCAGAACTACACACACGGCGACTCGAAAAGGATGTCATCGAACAACCCGAGATCTGGCTCTGGAGCCATCGCCGCTGGAAGCACAAAAAGCCTTTTTAAAGTCTTTTAGGAATCAAATACTTTGTTATTTAGGAGCGAAGTTTAATTGCCGGGCAACCCCGGGAGCCCTAACTTCGTCATATAAATACCTTGCCATGGAAAAAACACTACTTAGTAAACTTCGTAACCTGGTTCTTTTCCTGCTGGTTCCGGCCTGCTTTCTGGCCCAAAATACACTCAAAATCTTCGAAATTGACGGTGTTTCTAA
>JANWKZ010000146.1 GCA_025451115.1 Bacteroidia bacterium
AAAAGGGAAAAAACAATTTTCGACCGAATTGGAGGCGATCAAGGAAGAAAGGCGAATAAAGAAAATGAAAAGTCGCAAATTTATCGAGGAGCTTTTGCAAAGGAATTGGTAGGCACACCCCGATTGATCGGGGTGACCTTAACAGTCGTACCCCGACAAGTCGGGGTCGGGGGTACAAAGAGCGGATCTATGATCCGCTCTTTTTCATTTCAAAAATGTTTTTAATTTGTTTTGCATTTAAAATCGAGCCAGAATTTATCAAGGCTTATCCAAACCGTATGCGTGAAAGTTTGGGGCGATAGCTCGAAGAACACAAAAGTTTTGCTCTCACCTTTACAAGATCTTAAATGCACTTTACAGTTGAGTAAGATCGGTTCTTTACTTAGGTAGTCGGTCATTTTAACGGTGCCGTTAAAAGTTTTCAGATCACCTTTGTTTTTTTTGATCTCCTTGAATGATGTTGTTACCGGAATTATTTTTTCTGCGGGGATCTTACTGCCGGCAGCAGCTACAAGGCCGGTGTAATAAATTTTCATGTTACTGTCGAGTGCCGTTGCATTCATCTTCACGGTGCCATCCAGGTACCACAGGAAAACGTAACTCCAGTATTCTTCGCTTTTAACCTTCGCCCAGCCCGGTGCAAAACGAATGTCTTCAACTCCCTTGTAGGGAATTGTAGGAGCAAAACCAATGGGAATTGGAAAGCGTTCAATGCCCCAATCTTTCGGGCTCGCGAGATCATAAGGCGCTTTCCAGGTAGTAGGATCGAATAAAGTATCCTGACCGTAAATGCCTACCGAAAATAAGCTCAGAAAAATAACGACTAAAGTTTTCATGATAGCTAATATAAGGATATAGTGTTTCTACCAGGAGAACAAAACCAGGTAACATGTAAGCCCTACAGGGCGATTTTAGTTATTTCCTGAGCTATCTCAAACCCAAAGCTGACGAAAAGCATGTTTTCAGGGCTTGTATTGTATTAGTTTTGACTTTGTATGAGACATAAAGTGGAAGCGACTCAGCTAAATAAACCGGTAAAAGGTCATTTCGAAAGGTTCGCCGGCCTTGCAACCAAGGTTACGGGGTCTACACAGGCTTTTCTTGCTGCATGCTTTATAATAGCTGCATGGATCATTACCGGGCCGATCTTTGATTATTCGGATACCTGGCAATTGGTTATTAATACCGGAACCACCGTGATCACTTTCCTGATGGTCTTCCTCATCCAAAAAACGCAGAACAAAGAATCGGTGGCCACGCAGATCAAGCTGAACGAATTGATAGCGGCGCACGAGCGCACCAGTAATAACATTATTAACGTTGAAGATCTGAGTGAGGAAGAACTTGAAACACTGCACAAGTATTACACCTTACTGGCGCGCCGGGCAAAGAAAGATAAGAGTATTTACCAGTCGCATTCCGTAGAAGAGATAAGTACGCACCATAAGACAAAATAGCTGAGGCCGGGATAATTGTTATCTTTGCATCTTATTTACGTATTTTGAATTTTTCCGAACTTCCTTTTGACCCCCAGCTTGCCGAAGGACTGCAATACATGGGCTTTGAAAAACTGACTCCCATCCAGGAACAGGCTATTCCGCTTGTTTTGGCCAATAAGGACCTGATAGCCTGCGCACAAACAGGAACGGGTAAGACGGCGGCTTTTTTGCTGCCTGTGATTAATAAGATAGCGGCTTCGAAAGCCGATTATACCGATACACTTATTATCGTGCCCACGCGTGAACTTGCGATACAGATCGATGAGGCGATGCAGGGTTTTGCTTATTTTACTTCGGTGAGCTCACTGGCCATTTTTGGGGGTAACGACGGTATCGCTTTCGAGCAGGAAAAACGCGCGCTTACACAAGGTGCCAATATCATCATTTCAACACCCGGTCGTTTGATCTCGCATTTGAACATGGGTTATGTGAAGATGGATAAACTGAAACATCTTATTCTCGACGAAGCGGATCGCATGCTTGATATGGGTTTTAGCGACGATCTTAACAAGATCATAAAACATCTTCCGAAGGAAAGGCAAACACTGATGTTCTCAGCCACCATGCCCCCAAAGATCCGGACACTCGCTAAAAATATTTTACGTGAACCGACCGAGATCAATATCTCACTTTCTAAGCCCGCGGCAGGTGTAACGCAAAGCGCTTACGTGGTTTACGATAAACAAAAAGCCCCGATCCTGCACGGTATCCTAAAGGACAAACAATTCAGCAGTGTGATCGTTTTCTGTTCGCGCAAGGAAAGCGTGAAAAACCTCGAAAGGGAATTATTCCGGGCCAAATTCAGTGTTTCGGCTATTCACTCTGATCTCGAACAGTCAGAACGCAACGAAGTGTTGCGCAATTTCAAGAACAAGAACCTGCAGATACTGGTAGCTACGGATATTCTTTCACGCGGTATCGATATCGATTCAATCAGTCTCGTAGTGAACTACGATGTACCCGGCGATGCCGAAGATTATATCCACCGCGTAGGCCGTACCGCCCGCGCTGAAACAACCGGGCAGGCCATCACGTTTATCAACGAAATGGATCAGCGCAAGTTCAAGAGGATCGAAGACCTTTGCGGGTACGAGATCAATAAGATACCCGTTCCAGAAGCTTTAGGTCCGGCACCTGCCTATACTCCCGAAAAGAAGCACAGCAACCCGGGCAAAGACAAGGGTGGCCGTTCTTACAAGCCCCGCAGGTTCCAGAAGAACAAGTAGCCTTTACAGTACATTAATTAAGAGCAAGGCTATATTCGTCAGAATAGACAGCCCGGCAATATTAACTACCCATTTAGTAGGTACCTGGCCGATACAGGCTACGTTGCTTCCCATAGTTAAATAGATGTTCACACATAGCTGCCAGATCGGCGCGTTACCCTGCAGTATATACATGGCTGTAATACCTCCTAAGCAGCTGCCTACCGTTATTACAAAAGAGATCAGGAAGAAATAATTCTCTTCGGCTTCCTTTAAGAATCTTGCGAACCACCCGGTTTGCGTACTTGAGTTTTCCTTCACCAGGTGAAGGGTTTTTGTTAGTGTTGTCATGAGTAAAAGATTTTATGGGTACAAAGTAACGGAGCAAACAAAAGATCTGTAATGACCACGCTCAGTTTTAAGCAATTACGGGCATGATAAATATCATAAATGCTCCTGATGCCAATCAAGACTGCCCAACATTAATTGCCCCACCTTTGTTGTAGAAAAAACAACCAAACTATGATACAGTATAAAGCAGAAATAGCACAATGGATAATAAGGGTCTTTACGGGGATCATCTTTTTCTTTCAGGGTTATGATAAACTCTTCCGGGTTCGTATAGAAGGTGTGATAAACACTTTTCTTGACCAGGCCGAACAACACCATATACATAAACCCTGGGTTACCGCTCTTGCCTGGTATACAAGTATCATAGAGTTTTTTGGTGGTATTGCGCTGATAACAGGCTTATTTACCACTTATTCCTTGTATTTACTTGGCATCGACCTATTGCTGGTGGCCGCGGCTTTCTCAATACTACAGCCTGTTTGGGATATGAAGCATGTATTTCCCAGGTTACTACTAATATCAGTCCTTTTGCTGCTGCCCGAAGAATTGAACAAACTAAGTATAGATTTCTTATTAAAATAATAACCAAATAAACAATAACATGAAAACCATCATTGCCGGAACCGACTTCTCACAATCCTCTTACAACGCTGCCCGCTATGCGGCTACATTGGCCCGTAAATCAGGCTGTAAACTCGTTCTCTTTAATATGTTCGATGTGCCGCTGATCCACTCCAACAGCGGACTCTATTTTGTTTCTTACACTTCTATTAAAGAAACAAGCATCGGGAAACTTGAACGCTTTTCCAAGCGCCTCAAAAAGGAGTTTCCGGGGGTTGAGATAGATCATTTTGCCACTGCGGGCTCTTTTACCAATGAATTGAAGAACTTCACCCGTGGTCACAGTGTGGAATATGTGGTAATGGGCCTCGCCACCAAGAACAAGTTCTCAAAATTCCTCTACGGCAGTCACAGTACCGACGTGGTAGGAAAGGTGAGCGCGCCTGTGATCATTGTTCCTGAGCAATACAAGGAGCATAAGATCAAAAAAGTAGTGCTGGGCGTAGATAATAAGGAAAAACTTCATAAGTCGCCCTTAAAGCGTTTCGAGAATTTCCTGAAAGAAATGAAAGAAGAGCTTAAGGTGCTACACGTGAGAACGGAAGAGGAGATCTTCGATCTTGATAAAAAAATGAGCCTGGCGCTGAACCGCAAAAAATACCCGGTGGAAATGTTGAACGAATCCAGTCTCGAAAAAGGCATGAAGAAGTTCACCCGGGAGAACAATGTGGACCTGGTGACCATCATCAGCAGGCAACACTCGGCTTTCTACAATCTCTTCAATGAAACCAATACAAAACAGATAGCCTTTGCCTCGCGTGTGCCGGTAATGGCTATTCATGAGTAAATAATATTAATGATACAAAAAAATTAAAATTATGATCACACTTAACACAAAAAAAATCCTGATCCCCATCGACTTCTCAGAGACTTCGATGCGGGCCATTAAGCATGGAGCTTTTATAGCCCGGCTTACAAAAGGAGAACTGATCTTGCTGCATGTACAGGAGAAAAGTGAATTGCTTGACATCATCCTGCCGGCCATCAGCATGAAAGACGTTTCTACTATTACAAAATTTCTGGAAGAAAAACTGGACAAACTTGCTGCGGATGTAAGCAAAGAATACGGCATCCGGGTTGTTCCTATCATTTCGATGGGTAATATCACTTCAGAGATCGTTGAAATGGCAAAAGAGAACAAGGCCGGAATGATCGTGATGGGTACCCAGGGCAGCGATTCATCCAACGACCTTTTCCTTGGAAGTAATTCGTATCGTACACTTACCAAATCGGATATCCCGGTTATGACCGTTCGAACCGACGCGCCTAAACTTGGATACGCGAATATCCTGCTGCCCGTGGATACTTCGAGGCACTCGCGCCAGAAGGTTGTTTCGGCTTTACAATTGGCTGATAAGTTTGCTTCGCATGTGCATGTGTTAGGAATTCTTGATGAAGATGATGAAAAACATGAGTACAAGCTTAAGGTGATCCTCCCTCAGATCAAAAAAATGGCGGAAGAACATAAACTGGGTTGCACTACGGAAATACGAAAGGCCCGTAAACGCGCGGAGGAAACCCTGAAGTGCGCCGAGGCAGTGAAATCCGACCTGATCGTTTGTATGCGTGACGAGACCACGGAATTTCCGGGCTCCATCCTGGGTACCTATGCGCACAGCCTGCTGAACGAGTCAAAAGTGCCGGTGTTATGTATCCCACCCGAAGTGCATCCGGAGAACATGGAGCAGGACAGTATTGGTGGAATGTGGTAAAAGAAAAGCAGGATGAAAACGATTGAAATAAGCGGAGATAAAAAAATTGCAACGGTTCAGAAGGAATTCAACGACGCGTTTCCTTTCCTGAAATTGGAATTTTTCCGAAAGAAGCACGGTTTGGGGGGTGGGAGCAACCGGTCTGAAATGATCGATGCCCAACTGTCGTTCAGAAAGATACCTCAAAAGCACAGCAATGGCATGATATTCCTGAAGGAAGACATGAAGGTTTGCGAACTGGAAGACCTTTTTAAGAACCACTTCGGTCTTAACGTGCAGGTCTTTCGCAAATCAGGACGATCATGGATAGAAACTACATTAACCGACGACTGGACCCTTTTGCAACAAAATGAAGAAGGGCGGGAATTAAGTCAATTATCTGATTAAAATATCCCGCATTCGCTTAAAGGCCCGGTCATAAAAAATAGAAGTCATGCAAACACCCATTCAAAACCTCCATTACGCGATAGGCGAATTGGCTTACGCGGTAGCCCGTGCCGACGGAAAGGTACAACGGGAAGAGCGTGAACTGTTCAAAGACATTATTGAAACAGAATTACGTAAAGACCCGGATTTCGACCTTGCCGATATAATCTTTAAGGTGATGGATAAGGATAAACTGGATAGTGACACCGTTTACAGTTGGGCACTTCACGAAATAAAGACGAACAGCCACTATTTAAGCCCGGGATTAAAAGCTACTTTCCTTCGTATCATGGAACGTATAGCCGGGGCTTTTCCGCCCGTTACGGCGAGTGAAAGAAGGCTGATCAACCGATTTAAAAAAGATATTGAACCTGTACACGGAGATCCTGTGTACTATGAAACCGTTAATTGATATGAAAAAGATATTGGTCCCAACAGATTTTTCTGAGAACGCAGGGAATGCCTTAAATTACGCTATTGAGCTGGCTAAAAAAGAAAATGCTGAGATAATTCTATTGCACGTTTATCATCCTACCCTGGTTGCACCTTATTTGGATGTAATGCCTGATGTAGATGCTATTATGGAAGAGGAGAGGTGGTTGAACAAGTTGCGAAGCCTTCAAACAAAGATAGAACACGCGGGCGAGATCGAAAGTTCTATCGTGGCGCGTCTCGACCTGGCTGTTGACGGAATTGTTTCAGAAGCTGAAGACAGGAACGTTGACCTTATCGTAATGGGTACGCGCGGTGTAAATGGATTGAAGGAAATTTTCCTGGGAAGTAATACTGCCAGGGTTGCCGAAAGAGCACATTGCCCGGTGATCGCTGTTCCGGAAGGCGCTTCCTATCAACATCTGAAAAAAATAGCGTATGCCTGCAATTACAGGCAGATCGATATTGAAGCCATACAAAAATTGGTTGAGATGGCGAGACCTCTTAACGCGCAGGTCAATATTCTTCACGTATATAATCCTGATTCAACGCATGCTAAAGAAGAGATGGAGAGATTTATCCGCGAGGCCGAGAAGCAGCTTATCTATGAGAACCTTTCTTATGAATTGATAGAAGGGGAAGACATTGAAGAAAGACTGGAGCAATACCTGGAGACAGAAGCTGCCGACTTGCTGGTACTTTCAACACACGAAAGAAATCTCAGGGACAAACTTTTCGGTAACAGCATTACGCAAAAGCTGGTTTACCACAGTAAAGTACCGGTAATGGCTTTCCACTATAAGAAGGAAGAAGCAGTGCCGATCGTTTAAAAAATTGAATATGCATAAGCAACTGAATATACTTGTGGCCACCGATTACTCGGAGGCTATTATGAATGCCGAGCACTTTGCCGTGCAGTTGGCAAGGAACGACGGTATTTTTTTAAGATTCCTGCACGTTTTTGCTGCTCCGGGTTTCGACCAGGTGGGCAGCTTTGAAGCGGAAAAGATAGACCGGCCCCCTGCCTTTTATGAATTAAATAAACTGAAGGAGCACGTAGCGAAATTACTGGTTTCCATGAACTGCAAGCCCGGTGAAGTGAAATACGAATGCCTGGTAAGGGAAGGAAGCCCCGCACGGCAGATAGAGGCTGAAATAAAGGAATCTATTCCTGATTTTGTGCTGATGGGCGCGCATGGGGCTGCGGGTTTTCGTGAATTCGTTCTCGGCAGCCAGGCCTGGAAGGTGGTAAAGAAAGGCGGGGCTCCCGTTTTTGTTTTACCCAAGGACACTTTTTATACCGGTATTAAAAATATTGTATACGCTGCCGAATACCGCGATGGGGAATTGCCGGTCATCAATTTCCTGAGTCAATTCGCCGCCCGTTTTAATGCAACAGTGACCTTGCTCCATATAACGGAAAGCCCTATCTCTGAAGAAACCGAAAAGAAGATCTCGAAGGACTTTATGGATAAAGTAAAAACCCGGGTAGGTTACGGTGGACTCGAATTGAAAATAGAACATGCCACCGATATAGTAAGGGGAATTGAGGATTTCGCTGAAAAAAACCGGGCCGACCTTTTGGTTATGTCTCACGTGGAGCCCGGTATACTGGAAAAGATATTTAGTGGTGAACAAAGCGTAGCTAAAAAGATGAGCGTGCATACCACTTTACCTCTGTTGATCATTCCTGATTTTTATAACCCGGATTTTTCGTGGTTCTGGAGATTGTTTGCCCTGGATTATTCGATGGACAGAGATTTTTAAGATGAGAACGATCGTTATACCTACAGATTTTTCTGCCTGTGCCAACAACGCGGTGCGTTATGCTATACGGCTGGCTAAAAAGACTAAGTATAAATTACTGTTCTTTCACATGGTGAACGCAGTGAACCGCGACACGGATATGAGAAAGAACTTTCCGGCCGAATTTGAGAGGTTGAGGCAACAGATAGAAGAAAAGGTTTTCAAAAATATAAAGCAGCAGTATAAGCGATTAGGAATAGCTAAGGCTCCGGTAAATTGTATGATACGATTCGGCGAGTCGTTCACAGGAATGTTAAAGGAATTGCTTACAGAGATGAAAGTAACGATCCTCCTCATGGGCACAAAGGGAAGTACAGGTTTCTTATCCCATAATAATACGGCGGAGATGATCGCTGATTCTCCTTCGCCGGTTCTCTGTATTCCCTGTAAAAGCGCTTTTCAGTTTCCGGAAGAGTTGGTTTATTTTACGGATCTCGCAAATTACGAAGTTGAGATAAAGAAGGTGAAGGAATACGCAAAGCAATTCGGCGCTAAGATATCCGTTGTGCATTTTGATTATGGCTGGGCGAAGACCCCGGAGGAAGAAAATGCTCTTGAAAAGATCCGCAGATCAGGATTGAAGTTGGTAAGTCAGAGAGCTCCTATAGACACTCCTTTGCTTACCCATATCCGTAAATATATGAGGGGTAAAAAGTCACTTGCCTGCTTATTTCACGAGCGTAAAAGCGCTTTCAAAAAATTCTTTACCGGAAGTAACGCCGAAGAGGCCCCGATCGAGCTTGCCCTTCCGGTACTTTCATTTCAGCGGTGATCAGGCGCGCAGTTTGCGCAGTTTTTCCGGGTCAAGAACAGTAATATTACTTCCCTTTATTTCAACCAGCTTTTCTTCTTTAAAATCACTGAGCGTGCGGATCAAAGATTCGGTGGCTGTTCCTACAATATTGGCCAGGTCTTCGCGGGATATGGAAATACTGAAAGACTTATCTTTTTTAGTATCATAAAGATTTTGTAGCTGAATAAGGGCCCCCGCCACACGTTTGCGTACCGAGCTATAAGCCAGGTTCACCAACTGATCTTCTTTGTCGGCTATGTTGTCCGATAGAATGCGGATGAACTTCTTCATCACTGCCATATTGTTATAGATAAGCGAAAAGAAATCTTCCTTGGGTATAAGGCAAACCTCTGAGTCTTCCAGTGCTTCGGCGGTGTCTGTATAAGAACCTTCTTCCAGCAAAGCCAGGTAACCGAAGAAATCACCTTCTTTATAAAGCGTAGTGATGAGCTCTTTTCCGTATTCATGCGATTTAAAGGTCTTTATTTTGCCTTTCGCTAAAAAATAAAGGAAGTTCGGTGAATTGCCTTCGCTGAAAATGATCTCTTTCTTTTTGTACTGTTTGATCCTTCGTTCTACGGATAGCTTTTTCAGTTCGTCTATCTCCTTGATCTCATCAAAGAACTTGTTCAGTCCATCCAGGTTCTTGGAAAACTCCGCGCGTAACATTTCGCTCCTTTTCAACCTGCTTTCAACGGCGCGCAACAGTTCTACATCGTCGAAGGGTTTAGTAATATAATCATCTGCGCCCATTTCCAGTCCTTTCCTGAAATCGCTTCTTTCACTTTTGGCAGTGAGAAAGATCAGTGGAATACTGGCAGTTTCTGCATTCTTGTTCAGCAAATGAATTACGCCGTACCCATCCAAAACGGGCATCATAATATCGCAGATAATAAGGTCAGGCCTGTTTCGTTGCGCCTGTTCCACGCCTGTCTTTCCATTTTCGGCCTGTAGCACTTTGTAATTGGCAAGTTCAAGTATCTCGGCAATGTTCTCGCGAACATCCGTATTATCTTCTATAAGCAAAATGGTCTTCATTTTTTGTTGGGGATAGTTACAATAAAGGTGGTGCCCTCGTTCAGAACGCTGTTAAATTCGATCTTGCCATTGAGCATCTCAAGGTATTTGGCCACAATGTTCAGTCCAAGACCTGTTCCCTGGATATTGATGGCGTTCTTTGCGCGGAAGAACCGGTCGAATAGATGCGCCTGGTCCTCTTTCGAGATGCCAATACCCTGGTCTGAAATCTCAATTTGCGTTTCGATTTTTGAAATTTGTGTGAATAGACGGATCTCTTTATCCTCGCCCGAAAACTTAATGGCATTAGAGATCAGGTTCAGCAATATATTCCTCGTCATTTGCTTATCGGAGATCGCAATCTCATCGCCTTCATGTTTGTAGTCGATCTTCTGCCCGGTTTTCAAAACTCCCTGTACATCGTTTATTACCTCATGTGCAACGGTTTTCAGGTTGATCTCCTCTAATTTGGCAATGATCTTTCCTTCCTGTAAGCGCTCTGCTGAAAGAAAATCATTCAGTATAAGCGTCATATTCGTTACCGATGATTTGATCCGCTGCACGTGTTTCTGCCTTTTCTCATCGTCTTCTTTAGCTGTATACTTACCGATCAACGAAACGGAAGAAAGAATGGCACTAAGCGGTGTACGGAACTCGTGTGAGGCCATGGTCACGAAGCGTGACTTCATGTCATTCAGTTCTTTTTCCGCTTCCAGTGCCTGGCTCAATTGTTCCTTTGAGTTCTCAAGTTCCAACAAAGCTTCCTGTAATACTTTGGTTCGCTCCCGTACTTTTTTCTCGAGTTCGTGGTTCAGTTTGCGAATGTTCTCTTCGCTCGTCTTACGTTCGGTAATATCAATGATAAAGGCTATAACGAAAGTACCCAAGTGGTTTTCGTAATAGGAAAGGCTTATTTCTACGGGAAACTCCGAGTTATCCTTGCGCTTCCCATAAAGCGTCATATTCTTGCCCATGGCACGGTGATGTGGCCGTTCGTTATAATTCTGGCGGTGCTCTTTGTGTTTTTCCGAGAATCGGGTAGGAATAAGGTCCTCTACCGCCTTCATGAATAATTCACCGCGGCCATATCCAAATAATTTTTCGGCGCTGGGATTAGCTTTGATGATCTGTCCCTGCTTGTCGGCAATGATAATACCCTCAGTGGCGTGTTCAAATAAGGCGGTTAAACTGTCCATATAAGGAAACTAAGATAGTTAATTACAGGAAATAAAAATAAGGGCTATCAGGCACCCGGAAAATGACATTCGTCACTTTTAAAAACTTAATTATTAGCCTCTTGTGTTTGGATAATTAGCGGGAAATTGTAATTTAGGGCAAATTACCTTTATGAGAACCAGAAAATTGTTCCTCTGTATTTATTTATTGGCAGCTATACTGCTTTTTTCCTGTACTAATACAGCCGAAAAGCAAGGCTCAGACAAGGAAATGAAAAAGGACTCTTTGACGCAGCTAAGTGATGGTGGTTTTATTGCAGCGCATTTCAAAACGCTGAATGAGTTGCCTTATTCGGTTGATACCACACTCTTATTTCATCTTGAAGAATGTGATTCCCTCGGAACGAACGAGGTAAAGCAACTCGATAAGAACTGGTTTGGGCATGATCTTGCTGCCAGCGCGGAATATGAGCTAAAGACTTTCTATAAAATAGATTCCATTAAGGCGGCCGGTAAATACAAAGAATACTGCGATTCGCTGGAGCCGGGTAATACCAAAAGCTCAAATGCGGCAACGGTATGCAAGATAAAAGTGGACGAGAATACTACTATTTTGGTTTGGTCGCTTCTCACTTCTTCTTACGAGGCTTGCCCGTATTCCGTTTCAGTGGATATTTATTTCAGTGTATTTCAAAATGGAGCGGTTGTGCAGTCATTCCAGTTAGGCCAATACATTTCCGCGGGCGATCCGCCTGTTGCCATGCGCAGGATCGTGAGTGGAAAAATGAACAAAGACCTTACCTTCGAGTTGAATGTTTACGAAGAGAATGACGAGGACATGGACCAACCCGAATTGTTCCTTACCAAAGAGCATTATGAATTCGCGATAAAAGATGGAAAAGTAGCTTTACTAAAAGAGAAAAAAGAACCCCAGGTTAAAATAAAACGTAAGGAAGGTAAACTGCTTGGTGGAAGCTGATCTTCTACTTTCTCTTGAACAATACTCCGATGACCGGGGATTCTATGGTTCCGGTCCAAACGTCTGATCTTTGCGACGCTTCACTTATTTCGACAGAGTAGACCGCTTTCATTTTAAGTTTGAATTCGTTGCCTTTTATAAGTAGTGGAGAGTTTTTCCAATATCCTGCAATTGAACTGTCAGTCATAAGATCGATCTGAAAACTCATGTGAGATCCAGGCACGATCTCCTGATACATGGGAGAGTTCTTGTCCCAGGGTTTTTCGGCGTGCGTAGACCTGAAGGTTTTGCCACTCTCGTCAGTGAACTCAAAAGAAATATTGTAATATCCCCATGACGATACATCTTCAAATATTCTGATCGTATCGTTCGAGATGTTCTCAACGGAACAGTGAAAGTGTGTCTTATCGCCTTCGATGCTTATGGTGCCGGAAATACTGTCGTCGGGAATGATCCTAATTTCAACTGGCGGGTTAGGGGTGAGGGTGAGTTTTTCGGGTTCGCCGTATTTGATCTTTCCGCCATCACATTGAACGAACAGTACAGAGATTAGCGCAGATACAAGAAGAATAAGAGATCTTTTTTTCACAATTTACTTTTTAGCAGTTGGTACAGTTAATTTAGAGATTTCGGTGAGCCCGTCAACCAATTTATCCAGGTCGCTCAGGGAAGTATAAACGCTTGGTGTCACGCGGATGCCGTTCACTTTTTCGAAATCGATAGCTACCGTGTGAACTTTTTTGAGTTCGAACAGCTTGGCTTCCACATCAGAACCTTTCCAGCCTTCAAAGCCTACGTTGAAGAGGGCGCAGGAATATTGCGGCTTTTGTGAGGTATAGAATTTTATGCCGGGCAATCCTTTTACTTTATTCACCCAATAATCTCTCAGGTAACGAAGACGTGCTTCTTTACGTTTGATGCCTATCATCTGGTTGAACTCAACCGCGTTGGCAATGGCCATTTCAGAAGCGAAAGAGCGGGTGCCAAGACTTTCAAATTTGCGGATATCACCACCATCCGGATCTGTATTGGAGAGTAGGGCCCAAACATTTTTAATTTTATCCTTTTTCACGTAAAGTAAACCACTTCCGAAGGGCGCGTGCATCCACTTGTGAAGCGAAACTGCCGCGTAATCGCAATTGAGATCCGGAATTTTGAAATCCACCTGGGCGAAACTGTGGGCGATGTCGCAAATAACTTCGCAGCCTTTCGAATGAGCGATATCTGCAATGGCCTTGGCCGGAACGATCTGCCCGGTCCAGTTGATCATGTGAGTAAT
>JANWKZ010000147.1 GCA_025451115.1 Bacteroidia bacterium
CAGGTTTTGGCAGGCGGCACACCCCCGGGCGGGTGGTTTAACGGTTCTGGTGTAAGCGGTTCTTTATTCGATCCAAACCAGGTGGGGCCGGGGCAGTGGCTTATTCTGTATACTTATATGGATAGCAATAACTGTACGGATAATGACATTGATGATGTTATCGTACTTGCCTGCACAGGAATAAATGAAAGTGAAACCGGTACGGGCGCATCAGGGATAACTATTTTCCCTAACCCAGCCAATGGCAGTTTTATGATTACCGGCGCACAAAACACAATTGATGAAATAAAGATAACCAACATAACAGGCCAATTGGTTTTTGAACAAAGGCCCGTGGCGAAACACGCGGCGATCTCCCTTGAACAAGCGGGCATTTACTTTGTAAAGATCCTTTCCGGAAGAATAAGTTCCATACACAAAATTGTGATCTACAAATAATCCCTTTGAAAGTTCTGTATGAAGAAGATCCGCGTAAAATTTTACTCTCGCGAGGAGTTCTTCAAATTTTTTGATCGCTTTATCAGCGAAACCTCGAAAGGAAAACGCACCAAAAAAGACGGAAAAAAGATACGCTACGACACAATAGAGAATTACGGCTACTGCAAAAAACTCCTGCAGCGTTTTTGCGAAGAAAAGAATTTCGAATTCTCAAAATATGTACAGAGATATACACCACACAAGTCATCTGAATCTGGCTTTTTCGTTCGCATCATAGCAATCTCGTTGAAGATTTCTCCATCGCAAGCGTCATTTGTATATACACCGTTAAGACACCCGTCTAATTCGATATTGTAAAGTACTATTCCAGATTTCATTTTTTGTTTCTATTAAGTTAACCTACATTATTTTCTTATCAGCCGTCCACCATTGATTTAAAATGATAATAACCATCATTATCTATCTCAATATTACATTTTCTGCCAGTAAATCCTGTGAAATCATAAGTATCTCCACTTACTTTGAATCCAAATTTCTTACTCAGTTCTTCAATGGAGCCCTTATCTTCAATTACCCGAATGCTTTTTCCATCTGGTGTTGTTACAGTAATTCGTAATACCGAAGGAACTACTACATGCGGAAGAAAGTCTTGATTTGTTATTGTTGCTATATAGGTTCTCATTTCTGATTTTTTCAAGGATATTTAGCTTCGGTCGGTGATGGGAGACTTATTCACTCTTTCTTTAAACTTATCGAACTTATCTTTGAATGAGTAAGTAAAATCTAGAATTGCTATAGTGAAATCAAGTATATCTTTTGCATCAATTCCAGAGAATTCAGAATTAATATTATGAGCAGCTTCGTTTCCAACAAGTCGCAACTGATTGGCCCATTCAAATAGCTGTTCATTAATGACTCCCTCATCCTTTAATCTCCTAATAGATTTAGCCAGGGTCAACGTTTTTACTTTCAAATTCTGCAATTTCATCGTTTATTAATCGCAAATTATCCTGCATAGTAGCTATTTGAGGCAAATACATTGTACCCCATTCGCCTAAATGTGTTCCAAATTCGTCTATAATTATAAATTTTCCTCTTATCGCAAAATAAAGGGGGTTAGAATATTTTCGGACTGCCTCAGCAAATTCATTAATTCGAATAACATAAATACATAAAAGAATAAAATTCTTCCTTGCCCAGAAATCATGCTTATTAGAATAGTATCTAACCTGGAACTTCACCACCAATGGTTACAGAGCCTGTTGAGCAAATCGTAGTATCTCTACCTGCATCTGCAAAGCAGCAGCCAGGTTGAGCGAGTAGCTTACCCGATAAGGTAAGGAGTATGACGAGGGTGAGGAATGTTTTCATTGTGCGATTTTTATTTGCTTCGCACACATTTAATCTCTCCATTTTTTTCTTCAATTGTTACCCATCCGCCAGACCATTCAACATGTGCGTCATTTATACCACTAGCAGGAATCATCTCAATTTTTAAATTTTCTTGTGCATTAGATAATGTAATAGCATATGCTGATAATTTATAATAGCCTACTGCTTCAACGTCCAACTTATAGGTTCCTGCACGAATGTTCTTTAACCCAAGTAGTCCATTCAAATCAGCTTTAGTATCAATGGTTGTATCCGAATTATACATCTTTATTTGAGCTTCTGGCAGTCCATTTTTGTTTTCATCAACAATTCGCACTTCCGCATTAATTTTGACTTCCTGCGAAGTGCAAGAAATAAAAAGACACCCTAGTCCTAAAATGTAAATGCTTTTTTTTATCATGGTTTAGTTTTTTTAGTTACATCAACAGTTTGTTTATTCTTTTGGAGACCTTTAATTAAAGTATTAATTTCAGATGCGTTGGGGAGCTTTTTGCCACCTGCAATACCACTTGTTTTACCATCCTTATTAAATTTTAAAGTATGGAATATTTCGTGAATAACAGTTTTTAAATTTCCTCTTGATTTTTCTGGAATATTAATGTGTTGTTCACTGACATCAGTTATTCCAAGAACTTTACTAGGTGAAACTCCCCATGTTGTTGCTGTAGCTGCAACCGATGGAATACTCTCAAAAGTAGCGTCATCTGTTAAAATTAAACTATTGGCTATAAACTTTCCTCCAACCATTACGTTTACACCCCCATCTGCTTTAGTGTCTGTTAAAGTTTTTTCTTGAGTTGCAAAGCTTTGAGCTTTCGTATCTGAATTTATAGGAACAAATTGCAAATCAAACTTTACGGCTTTAGCAATAGTGGTCCGACTAGGGACCGAACCTTTTCCTAACTCTTTCATTTATTCAAATATACCTATTTTCTCCGCTTTTTCTGAATGACAACCTTCGGTACACCGTAGTTTCTTCATTACATTGGGCACGATCCATCGCAGGTTGCCTTGTATTTTTTATAACTAAATCCCTGGCATTGAATGCATTTACTGTTTTTGTTTTCCATAACCCGTTTTTTCATAGCGTTTCGGGTTCGTTTCCTGATATCAAAGTTGAGCGGAATGTTAAAATACACTTCATGTGGCGTTAGGGGGCGGTGTTTATAATGCGGCCTCAAGGTGTTATAATCCATTACCACCCATTCCAGGTATTTGCTCAGCGCCTCTATGCTTTCAAACTTCCTGCTGCGCAGGTATCTTCCTTTAATGGTTCGGTGCACGGCCTCTACCGGTGAATTAGAAAAACGAATATCCTTTAGGGCTTTTATTTTAGTGATCTTGTGTTTGGTGAGCCGTGAAATAAAGCCATCGATATTGTGGTTGTGGTTTTCTTTTCCTCCATCCGTTACCATAAAGCTATGTCCTCCGTTCTTTACGTCGGGATGTTTGGCAATGGTTTCGAGGGCGCGTGTCATGGATTGGCGCACGATCTCAAAAGTATTACGGTAAGATACATGATAACCCAGGATCATTTTTGAGTAGTTATCCATCACAAAAGAGATGCAGATGTTCTTGCCATCGATCAAAGGATAAAAGGTGGTATCCACATGCAGGTATTCATTGGGACAAGTGGCTATCAGTCCTTTTGTTTTTAACCGTTTTTTGAAGGGCTTTTTTGTGATATCCCACAAACGCGCGTACTTATACCAACTGTAAAGGCTGGCCACAAGGTTCTTTTTTCGTAATGCCAGCGAGGCAATAGATACAATGGGCCAGTGATCGAACTCGGGGTCGAGCAGCAGTTTCTTGATCTTTCGTATCTCGGTTACCTGTAATTGCTGCGGATGACGCTTAGAACAAAGCGAAGTAAAGGAATCAAAACAATCAAAACGTGCCTCTAAAACCCAATGATAATAGAGGGTTTTTGACAGGCCTACCATTTTCAGTGAGCGCTCAAGGCCAACGTGTCGCCTCATGTAATTTACGGCGCGTATCACTTTTCCCTGCAGCTCTTTATCCTTTTGCGCTTTTTTGATGATAGGTACAAGGGTAGATGACAAGGTAACCCACGAGCGTGCAAAAGCCCGGAAAGCGTTCTTCATACGCTGGTTTTCGAGGATCAGTTCCGCGTTGTTTAGGTTTTCATGAAACAAACGCCTGAACTCGTGGCCACGGTATTTGCTGTAATCCGTTTTCCGCCAGGTACTGATGGTAGCATATGGGATCTGCCTCCGAAATTCAGGCGGCAATACATGTTCGTTCCCTGTATTGTACAGGAAAACAACAGAGCTGTCGTACTTGTTCTTCATTTTTTGCCTTCAAAAATAATGTAAACCTATTATGTGGCTTGTGCCGCTTTATGACGGACAGGTCGTCTTCGGAAGGTTTTCCGCACAAAGCAGCCCTCCCTTACTTTTCTTCCTTAGATGAAGAAAAGTAACAAAAGAAATCAAGGCGGAGCGATCCCTTCCGCACAAGGCACAGCACCATCTCGCCCCGCCAAGCCTTCGCGCTTGTTCTATCGAGCTTTATTCTAAAAAGGAAGAGAAGTTTCTTTCAGGCATTTTTGCGTTATCGTGAAAACCACCAACTTGCTTAAAGAAGCCCGGCTACAGCCATATGGGTTGCGCAATTTGAATGTTAAAATTTAGAAAGGCGGTTCTTTTGGAATCGAGCGCTGGTACGGCCGTCCGCGGCGCCGGGTGGCCTCGTGCGATCTGCCATCGGAACGGCCTTGACTTTTTGGTTCTTTTGGGTCAAGCCAAAAGAACGAATGAAGGGCTGCTCACAACGAAAAGCCTCCTCTGAAAGACAGCGTCCTGAAATCCGGACGACGCCACTGCCCGGTGTATTCGAAATGCCAATTCCCTGCGTAGATTAAAACCCTATTCAACGCATATTTTGCGTATATTAATTTGGATTATGCGTAGAATAGTGGTATATTTGACGCATAAAATGCGTAGATCAGTTTATATACATCAGCAAAAGAACTGGCCCCAACTTACCTGGGATAAGGAAGCACTTGCCTATAAGGCCGGGCAGTTGCGGTATTTGCAGGGAAAGCTTCTGGGCAAAATGGAGGGGCTGGGATTTAAACTGCGCGAAGAAGCCCTGCTGGAAACCCTCACACAGGATGTACTGCGCTCGAGTGAAATAGAAGGTGAGTTCTTAAATATGCAAATGGTACGCTCGTCGGTAGCGCGGCATTTAGGTATGAACGTGCCGGGCCTCTCCCGATCCGATCAGTACACCGATGGTGTAGTGGAAATGATGCTTGACGCCACGCAGAATTATGCCAAACCGCTCAGCAAAGAACGCCTGTTCAGCTGGCACGCGGCTTTGTTCCCCACCGGACAAAGCGGTATGCACAAAATAACGGTAGGCAACTGGCGCGATGATGCCATGGGCCCCATGCAGGTGGTCTCCGGCCCTATGGGAAAAGAAAAAGTACATTTTGAAGCGCCCGCGGCCCGCCTTGTAAATAAAGAGATGCGGCTTTTTTTAAAATGGTTCAATGCCAAAGACAATACCGATCCGCTTTTACGATCGGGCCTGGCTCATTTATGGTTTGTAACCGTGCATCCGTTTGATGATGGCAACGGAAGGATGGCCCGCGCACTGGCTGATCTGTTGCTGGCCCGCGCAGATGAGACCAACCAGCGTTTTTACAGTATGTCGGCACAGATACTGACCAAACGAAACGCCTACTACGCAGTTTTAGAAAGAACACAAAAGGGCAATGAGCGAGGTAAACTCGCCACCAGGAGCCAGCCTCCTGGCCTGGATGTGAGCGAATGGCTTGCCTGGTACCTGGATTGCCTGGAGGGCGCGCTGAAAGCAACGGGCAAAACACTGGAAAACGTTTTGGCAAAAGCAAATTTCTGGGACAAGCATGCCACTACGCCTTTGAACGAAAGACAAAGAAAAATGCTGAACAAATTACAGGATGGCTTTGAAGGAAAGCTTAGCTCTTCTAAATGGGCCAAAATGTGCAAATGTTCGCATGATACAGCCCTCAGGGACCTACAGGATCTTTTAGACAAAAAAATGTTGCAGCGGGATGCTGCCGGAGGAAGAAGTACCAGCTACGAATTGCTGTACAGCTAAAGCTGTCAGCGTTTTCTCAACTCCCGTTCTCCGTATTGGCATAGGAAAACAACAGCGTTCTTACTTATACGCCAAACCAATTGTGTGACTTATGCCGCTTTATGATGGGCATTTGGCCTTCGGAGGATCATCCGATGTAAACAGCCCTTCACTTTCTTTTCTTCCTTGATGGGGCAAACTGCCTGTGGCCGTTTGAGCCAGACTGTGCGGCTGCAGAAACAAAAGAAATCAAGGCGGAGCGATTCCTTCCGCACGGGCACAGCACCATCGCGCACCGCCGGGCCCTCGCGCTTGTTCTATTGGGTTCTATTCTAAAAAAGAAGAGAAATTTCTTCCCGAGCATTTTTGTGTTAACCTGAATACCTGCATCTTGTATAGAGAAGCTCGACAACAACCATATAGGTAGCCCAATTTGAATGTTAAAATTTAGAACTACAGTTCTTTGGAATCGCGCGCTGGTCGGGCCGTCCGCCGAGCCGTGTGGCCTTGTGCGCAGCGATCGGTCGGCCTTGACCTTTTGGTTCTTTTGGGTCAAGCCAAAAGAACGAATGAAGGGCTGCTTACAACGAAAAGTCAACTCTGAAAGACGGGGCGAGACATGGGCGGTCTGTATCTTTTACCGCGTTTCTACATTGTAATTAACACAGCTTTAGTATTAATTAACAATCGGCCTAAAATTTGTAACCTCGGTTTATGTAATTTAGTATAACCAAGCATCTCTATTCAAAACAACCTCGCATGAAAAAATACTTCTTACCCATTGCATTATGCTTTTCCGTTTTAACATTTAATGCCCAGAACGGCGGCATCAAAGTCTACAAAAGCCAGGGAAACGCTGCCCTGAGCAACCAAAACCTATTCCAATCACTTGTAGGTGAGGGAATTATACTGAAAAGTTATTCGGTTTCCAAGGCTCCGAGCGACGAGGCTTTTGGCTTTTTTGAGGATAGCAAAAGTGTACTAGGGATGAAGAAAGGACTGATCATGACCACGGGCGCCATTGGCGCCCTGGGAAGCACGAATACTTCGCCGGCTATGTCGAACATGCGCCACGAGAACCCGACCGCGCGTTACGATTCGCATGAGCCACCAAGTTTGAGGAGCTTTGAATTAGAGAAATTGATCAAAACCGGCAAGAAGACCTTCGACGCATGCGTGCTGGAAATGGACATCGTTCCTACAGCAGATACTTTAAGCTTTAACTACGTATTCGCTTCAGAAGAATATGATGAGTTTGTAGGAACAGACTTCAACGACGTATTCGCTTTCTTCATTACCGGAGAAGGGATCACAGGCGAAAAAAACTTAGCTGTAATACCGGGAACAGAAATTCCTGTCAGCGTAAACACCATCAATAACGGTCAGAGCGGTTCTTTGGGAAGAAATTCTTCGAATCCCTCCTACTACATCAGCAACGTAAGCGGTCATATCGCGATCGAATATGATGGATTAACCAAACTGATGGAGATCCGTCAACCGGTCACTCCTTACAAAACCTATCACATTAAACTCGCCATCGCCGACGTATCTGATAACTCTTACGACTCGGGTGTATTGATCGAAGGAAAAAGCTTCATTTCTTACAAGAAAAGCTACAGCGCTCTGTTCGGCAAGAACAGCTGCGAACTGGAGAAAGAATATAAAACCTTCCTGAACGGTCTTGCCGCTCAATACAAGAACCAAAAAGGAAAGATCTTAATTACCGGTCACACCGACAACGAAGGAACTGAAGAAAAGAACGAGCAGCTCTCCTGCTGTCGAGCCAATGCCGTAGCTGAATACTTTAAAGATAAAGGCATCGAAGCATCGCGCCTCATCATTGAGTGCAAAGGAGAAACCGCTCCGGCCTACAGCAACGGTACCGAAGAAGGCAAGGCCTGGAACCGCCGCGTTGACATCAAATTACTTGGCGATGACGAGCAATATAACGCTACCAAGAAACTGGATGTAGTGAAAGATGAGAAAACCAAAGTGATCTCTAATTTCCCGAACCCGTTTAATGGCTACACAACCATCGAATCCTATATTGAGGAAACTGTGAAGGATGCCTATTACGTGATCAGCGACATGACAGGTTCCAAGATCAAAACGATCCACCTGATGGAGCGCGGCAAAACCGGTGCTCAATTAGACGGCAGCCTGCTTGCCAACGGAACCTATTTCGCTACGCTGGTTATTGATGGCCAGAATGGCGGCACTGTGAAGATGGTGGTTACGCACTAACAGCCAACATCCCCCTGTTTGCCGGCCTTGCACTTCGTGCGCGGCGCAAACCATCCCCCTTCGAAGGGGGAATGAGTTGTTCTTCTTTTTGTATACCCGCTGATCGCAATCAGGCTTACTTATTTCAAACTTTAGAAAAATCTTAATAAAAAGTACAAACGGTTCCCCCTTTGAAGGGGGACCGTTCAGGCAAAAACGCGAAGCGTTAAGCCGCTGAACAGGGGGATGTTGTGGGGACTCCGTTTTTTGATGCTTGTTTCGCTTTCGAACAAGCGGCTAATTCTTAAAGAAGAAAAACTCGTGTTGTTCTAAAAAAATGCGCTCACTGTTATTTAAAGTTTCTGTGTTTTTTAGGCGTGAATAGGCGGCGTGAGACCAGTTTTCTAACTGCTCTGATTCCTTTTCGGTCAGGTCCAATCTTTTAGATTCTATCCGGAAGATCCAGGCAACTAATTTATTCTCGAGCGGGTCATCGAATATTTTCAATTCCCCTGCCTGAATACCAAACATCCCTTTTAGGTAATCCACCGTTTTGGCGTTCCTTAATAAACTGATCGGCATTTTTTCCTTCCCCATTTTGCTGATTTAAAGAAGCAAAATACAATTTTATTTTGAATCACCTAACCCGCTTAGGAGTTCATCACTTCGTTCTGTTTCTTGATAGAAGCTTCATGAATTAACGCGTAAAGTTTTTTCAGCCAATCCCTCTCAAACCCCATCAGGTCGCTTTGCATTTCGAGTTTTTCCTGGATCTCGTTCCAGCGACCGGTTTGGAGAATGGTTACGTTGTTCTCTTTTTTGTAAGCACCAATTTTTTCCGAGACGCTTAACCTTTCATGCAAGGCACTTAAAAGTTTTTCGTCTATTCCATCAATCTTCTCGCGTAATTCGTTCAGCTTATCCGAGAAATCTTTATTGTCGGAATTAACCTTACGTACCCGCAGTGCTGAAACCAGTTTCTTCAATTGTGCCGGTGTGATCTGCTGTTTCGCATCACTCCAGGCCAGTGCAGGCTGGATATGTGTTTCTATCATCAATCCGTCCAGATCGAGATCCATCGCTTTTTGAGAAATGTAATCAAGCATTTCCGTATTTCCACAAATGTGGCTAGGGTCACAAATAAGAGGCAATTGTGGCAAAGCCGTTTTTAGCTGGATGGCCATATCCCATTGAGGCGGGTTGCGGAAGATACTTGCTTCGTAAGAATTGAAACCGCGCAGGATCGCAGCCATTTTCGTGATGCCGCTTTTGTTCAAGCGCTCCAGTGCTCCTATCCACAACTGCAGATCGGGGTTTACCGGATTCTTCACCAGCACAGGAATATCAACTCCTTTCAACGCATCTGCAATTTCCTGTACAGAGAATGGGTTCGCGGTCGTTCTCGCCCCTACCCACAAAACATCAACACCATTTTCCAGGCAAAGTTCAACATGTTTCGCATTTGCTACCTCCGTAGCAGTTTTCAAACCGGTTTGCTGTTTTACGGTTTTCAGCCATTTCAGGCCAAGCCCTCCAATTCCTTCAAAACTTCCGGGTCGCGTTCTCGGTTTCCAGATACCGGCCCTGAAAATGATATTCTCATTTATCTTTTTTATCTCGCGCGCCGTTGCCAAAACCTGCGTTTCGGTCTCCGCGCTGCAGGGGCCCGCGATGAGGAGTGGTTTTTTACTTTGGCCTGTCCAATTGGAGAGGCTTTGTACTTCTAATTTCTTACTCATAGTGAAGTTTTTTCTAAATCTCAACTTACTGCGATGCTGAAACGAGTTCAGCATGACGCGTAACTCAGGTAGTTTGTTTTATATTAATTTCATGTTTCCTGTATTCTCCTAAAATCTGCAGGTCATTGGTCTTTCGCACAAGTTCCTTTATGCATTTTTCGTAAAGGTTCCTGTCGAGCCATTCCGCATCCGTATAAAAACGGAATTGTCCGGGATGACCTTCGATAGGCACTGATTGTATTCGCGAAAGATTCACGAGATACTTCTTGAAAACACTTAGCGCGTTCACCAAACTGCCGGGTGTGTGTTCCAGTTTAAAGCACAGCGTGCTTTTATCCGGATTTTCTTCTTTCACATCGCCCTTGGCAAGGACAAAAAAGCGGGTGTAATTCTCTTTGTTCGTCTCAATGTTGCGCTCCAGAATTTTTAGTCCATATCGCTCAGCCGCGGCCTCACTTGCTATGGCCGCTGTATTCAGTAATTTCTTACCCGCTATAAGTTGCGCGCAAGCCGCAGTATCATGACTTTCGATAACATTCACCAAAGGATTGGCCCCGATAAAATCCGCGCATTGCTTAATGGCCATAGGATGCGACTGAATGAACTCTATCTCCTTCAGGCTGGTTTCCGATAAACAAAGCAGGTGCAATTCAATTTTGAGATACACTTCACCAATAATGCGCAGATTATTGTGCGTAATAAGATTATAATTGGTGAGAATACTGCCTGCCAAAGAATTCTCAATAGCCATCACGCAATAATCCGCCATGTTATCGCTTACCTGCTTGCAGGAAAAACTAAAGGAATTGCATTCAATAACTTCAATGTCATTACCGAAATACTGAATCGCGGCTTGTTCGTGAAAAGAAGCGGCTGTTCCCTGGATGGATACTCGTGATTTTCTCATGTTTTCTATTTTTTATTGGTTTATGAACTGTGTAAAAACAAAAAGTCCCGGCAATTGCTTACCGGGACTTTCATTTAGAGTTTATATAATACTATACTACTCCTCCTGTCCCGGATGATGGGCTAAAGAAGAAGTAATAAAACTTATTTACGCTATTTGTTGTTTTCATTTATGCCACAAAGGTAACGCAAAATTTAAATACCAAACAAATTTATTTTTTTAATCAGCGTGTACCTTGTTTACGTGTTCGCTTTTTTCGATCTCTTCTACCTCTAAAATGAATTTTGACACAAGCGGGTTTGCATAGGCTCCGTAGGCGTCTACCAGCATTCCTTTTAGTCCGTCATCCGTCTCAAGGGCGTATACCACCGAACTATCCGCGGGGTCGCTTTCTCCTTCAAAACGGTAAAAACTATTGATCTTTACCTGTTCGGGTTGATACACTCTATCGAATTTCGAAGGAGCCACGAGCCCGATCTCTTTGGCCACAAAGTTTTCCTTGTACCCTTCCTGTAAAAGGTTGTTAGTACATTTAACCATCGTGGTCATCTCTGTTTTATGAAACTTTTTCATGGTTTCCGGGTTTTTTGTTATACATGAAAGAATCATACCCAAGTACAAACGTTGAATATCAACACGTAACAAAATTGATCTGTAGTTTTTTAGCTCGTTTTGATACAGGATTCCCAAAATAAAGGTCCCCTTAACCTTGCCAAGGGGACCTTCATTGAACACATTGTAGTAAGAAATTTTCTATTTGATCAGGGAGACTGTTCCCGCGTAATCGTGTGTTTTATTTGTATTATCACGTAAGGCAACTTTCCAAACGAATACATCCTGTAAAGAAACCTCATCGCCACTGTTGAAACGGCCGTCCCAACCTTTTTCCAGATCGTCGGTAATGAACACCAGGTTGCCCCAGCGATCGTAGATCATCAGGCTATAGTCCTTTACCCCGATGCCTGTTCCTTTGAATACATCGTTCATGCCATCGCCGTTTGGCGAGAAAGCATTTGGAATGTAGAATGTAAAGCCGGGCTTAACCTCAACGATGCGGATGGTGGTGTCTTTGCAGCCGAAGCTATTGGTTACTACCTGCACAACTGTGTAAGAAGCCGCATTTTCGTTTGTAAATGAATGCTGGAAGTTAGGCTGACCATTCACGACGGTTCCATCAGAGATGAAGTACACGTAACCGGTTGCGCCGATGGCGGTACTTACGATGCCCGTGTTTGGATCAAGCTCATCCATGTTCAAGTTCGTGAAATCGAATCCGGCTTGTGGTTTTGGATGCACCACGATGGCGCTGCCATGTGTTAGTTTCGCACTGCAACCGCTATCGGAGATAGCTGTTAAAGAAACCGAGAAAGTTCCGGCATGGTAGCAGTGTACAGGAGAGTTCTGGTTAGAAGTATATCCGTCGCCAAAGTTCCATTGCCAGGTTGCCACCGATCCTCCTACCTGGTAAGAATTATTGATCATCGTGATGCACATATCTCCTTCGCAACCGTTATTGTCGCTGATCAGGAAATTAACCACCGGGGTGGGATTCACGCGCACCGGTTTTTTTATTGTATTAACGCAACCATAGGTTGTTTGCACATGCAGCGTTACCAGGAATTGTCCGGCAGAAGTATACAAGTGACTTGGATTTGGTGTAAGGTTGTCGATCACGTTATCGCTGGTGAAGTCCCAGTCCCATGCATTGATCACACCGCTCTGGCTGGTACTCGCGTTCTGGAATTGCACCGAGTTACCGAGACAAACCGAAGGCACAAAGAAATTAGCTACCGGATTGTGGTAAACAGTTACCGGTTTGCTTAAAGAATCTTTGCAGCCGAAATTAGAGATGGCAACGAGTTCTGCGTTATAACTTCCGCCGTTGGCGTAAGTGAACACCGGGTTCTGCGAGTTTGCATCCGCCACACCGTCTCCGTTAAAATCCCAGCTAAAGCCGGTAATAGAACCGGAAGAGATGCTGCTCTGGTTTGTGTACTGCATATTTTGATTGGCGCATACATTTGGAGCAGTAAAGTTTACATTGGGTGTTGGGTAAATTGTGATCGGTGTACTGAAGTTCGCAGTACAACCCTGATTGGATGTAACTGTAAGACTAACCTGGTAAGTACCGGCCGTTGCGTAAGTACAGGAAGCTACCTGCGTAGTTGTATTCATGCCATTCCCAAAACTCCAGGCATACTGGCTAAGGTAAGCACCCGCAGGAGCCGTAGAGTTATTCTGGAAAATAGAGATCTGTTTCAGGCAATTATTATTAGTTGAGAAATTAGCGGTTGGTAAAGCGTAAATGTTTACAGGCACCTGCGTGGTGGCTACACAACCATTATTACTGGTAGCTGTAACCGTTACCGAGAATGTTCCGGTACCCGGGAAGTTGTAAGTGGGATTTGCGGTTGTATTATCAGTTACACCATCGGCATTAAGATCCCAGGCCCAACCGGTAATGCTTCCCGAAGGGATACTTGAGTTATTCGTAAAGGTCGTTGCGTTCCCTGAACAAACCGCGTTGGCAACTACATTAATTATAGGAACCGGGCTAATGATCACGTTCTGCACAGTAGAGTTCATACATCCGTTATAATCGGTGGCCGAAAGTGTGACAGGATAAGTGCCCCAGTTACCGAAAGCATGCGTTGGGTTTTGCATGGGCGACATGGAGTTACCAAAGTTCCAGCTCCATTGGGCAGCAATCTGTCCGCCATTCATCGTTCCGTAGAACTGGGTTGTTTGGTTCTCGCACAATTGATTTGTGTTGAAGGCCACCACAGGCAGAGGATAGATAGTAATAGGTTTTTGTACCGTATTGGTACAGGTTTGATTGGTGGTAACATCCAGTCGCACCTGGTAGGCTGCGGGAGTTGTATAAACGTGTGTGGGTTGCATCAGCGTAGAAAAAGTACCGTCGCCAAAATCCCAATAATATTGAGTGATCGTTGCTCCCTGTGGAGGCGTTGAGGCATTCGTGAACACCGAAGTTCCCTGGAAACAATTATTCTGCGCGGTAAAGGCTGCAGTTGGCAGACCAAATACCACAACAGGAATCGTAGCGCTTCCCACACAACCCGCATTACTGGTTGCAGTTAAGGTTACGTTGAAAGTTCCGGAGGTGGGGAATGTGTAGGAAGGATTAGAAGTTGTGTTATCTGTAATTCCATCCCCGTTAAAATCCCATGCCCAACCGGTAATAGTTCCAACCGGTAAACTTGAGTTATTAAAGAAACCTGTAGGATTACCGAGACAAACTGTATTGGGTATAGCAGCCGCGATAGGATTGGGTTGTATACTTACGTTTTGGGTAATGGTAGTAGTACATCCGTTATTTGTAACGGATAAAGAAACGGGGAAAGCACCCCAGGTAGAAAAGGTATACGTGGGATTCTGTTGATTGGAAGTATTCCCATTACCAAAATTCCAGAGCCAGGTAGCATTTTGCTGGCCACCGTTGATGGAACCGGCAAATTGCACGGGCATACCTTCGCAATTGGCAGTATAGCTCATACCGGGCGCGGGGGGCGGATTGATCGTTACAACATGAGAAGTTGTGTCGCTGCATCCATTCTGCGCAAAAACATAAAGCGTAATGGTATAAGTTCCGTAAGCGGGATAAGTATGCGTGGGTGAACTCGCGGTAGAGGTATCCCCATCTCCAAAGGTCCAATAGTTTGTAAAAGGACCTCCGCCATTATTGCTCGAAGTATTATTAAAGGTAACAAAGGCGTTGCACCCGTTAAAAGTACTTGGGTTGAAATTGGCATTAGGTGCAGGGTTCATCGTTACCGTATAATCTATAAGAGGAGAAGAACAACCGGTTACCGAAGTAAGCTGCACATCATAAACACCGGCCGAGCTAACAGTAAGACACTGTCCCTGCACATTCGTAACGCCCGGGCCGTTCCAGGTATATGTGGCATAGCCGGGGGGTGCG